>NZ_JBXAXX010000004.1:0-184786 GCF_056781995.1 Dellaglioa sp. CoH-57-MRSF-18 | reverse complement strand
GGACATACAAAAATCCCTCCATGATTATCGGATGAAATTATATTATTTCATCTGACAACCATAAAGGGATTATTACAAAGCTTTAAAAACTCAGTGGCGCCTTTTTCACAAACAAGAAACAGAACTAGAAAGTTCAAAATCTGTTTATTTTTTTAGTACGAAAGAATATATGACGCAACAGAATGTTGTTGATTTAGGATTAGAACAAAGTTCTAACTTCAAAAAAGTCTATGAAACATATCAAGATATTTTATTAGCTATCAATAAAGCCGACACTTCTAATTTAACTCAGTTATTAGAAGACTATCAACCTAATAACAGTGAAATGGATACTGTAATAACCACTTTTAAAAAGAATCAGCATTATATTAAAAATAGTTTATCTTCACCATATTCAAATGGCCCTATAGAGGGACTTAACCGAAAAATTAAAACACTTAAACGTAGCTGTTACGGTTTCAGAAACTGGCATCATCTATTTGAAAGAATTTTATTAATTCATAACTAAAAAAAGGAAATCCTTTTGGATTTCCCTTAATTAAATTAGACGTTTATCGTCTCACCAACACTATTTGACGCAGACCCAAAAATAAGAAGCCCTACAAACCATAGTTTGTAGGGCTTCTTAAGTATTTTACATATTTTTAATTAATTGTCTTGCAATATACGTTGCATAATACTTTGAACCATCGGGATCTGGATGAACATTATCATCATAAAACCACTCTGTATGATCCTTACTATATGAATACCAATCAATTATATGCAAATTTGAATATTTTTTCTTTTGTGTCTCCAACATGCTATTAACGGTACCTTCCCAACGCCTTGTTGGGACATGTACATTAATCCAGTAAACTTGTTTCCCCGAACCAACTGCACTCATAATATCGTCAAACTGATCGGTTGTAAATGGACTATTTGTCCCTAAACCAATAACAACGTTATCTTGAAGTTTACCTTGCTTAGCCAACAACCTAATATCATCAGCAGCTGTATATACCTGACGACCGACTTTTGCATCAACATACATATGTGGGAAATCATCTTGTAATATGTTTTCTCCATCTGCCAATACAGAATCACCAATTGCCGTTGCATATACGCTTGAGGCTTTTTTTGTCTCAGCCTTTGTTAATGATGTTGGGCTTTGTTTTTCAGCAACTACTTTTGAAGAACTAGTTTTAGAAGCACTTTTGCTACTTGATTGTTTTTTCTTAGAACTAGACGAGCTCGGTTTTTTTAATGCGTCAGCATTCTTTTTATCAGCTACTTTAGCATTCTCACTAATAGTATTCTGTAAAGCATTCACTCCAGTAATTGAAAGACTTGGTCCGTTAATTATTCCAAACAACGCTATACCAATTATTAATGCACCCACAATAATAGAAAATTTTTGACGAGTTTTTTTAATATCCTTTGTAAAGGTTTCTTTAATAAATGTAAATGTTTGTTTATAATTAAATCTTTGTAGAGGTCTTTCTAAGAATCGATATGACAAATCACTCACTAATAAAATGATAGATATTTCAATTAGCGCGTTTAGCCATGGATGATCACCTATACTCTGAATCTTTGACTCATAGAATACCATTATTGGAAATTGATATAGGTAAATGCCATAACTTCTCTTACCAACCCAAGTAAAAACAGGATTTGTCATAATTTTGTTCATATCCGCTCCAGGATGTGCAATTGTAGCTACAAAAATCATAACTAAAACTGAAAAGAAAAACATCCCTCCACGATAAACAAGCGAACTTTGATCTGACATAGTCAAAAACAAACTAATAATTGTTATGAGCGATACTATACCTAACGCATCTAAAACAAATCGGCCTTTTTTTGAAATTTCCTTTTTTAAAGAACTGCTTGGCCAAATAAATGAAAGTGCTGACCCCAATAAAATTGAAAACATTCTTGTATCCGTTCCATAATAGACACGACTTGGATCAGATCCTGCTTTATACAAGAAGGCCATCGCTAATGCGGAAATAAAAGCTAAGATAAAGATAAGATTAAAAATCCGTTCTTTTCGTTTTAAAAACACAATTAGCAACGCCACTATAATAGGCCAGAAAAAATAGTACTGACCTTCAATTGATAGCGACCAAAGATGCGTAAATGGTGATGGCGTCCCGAAATGATCAAAATATGATTCTTTGTGCAAAACTTGAAACCAATTATAAACATATAACAAATTTGATGCGAAAATTTCTTGAATATTTTTCAATAACTCTCTTTGAAATAGTGTTATATAGGCAATAGTTGCAATCAACATCGTCAATAACGCTGGATAAAGTCGTCGAACCCGTCGAATATAAAAGCCTAGAACATCAATTTTTTTATTTTGTTCCCATTCCTGATTAAGTAAATCAGTAATCAAGTAACCCGATACAACAAAAAATATCGGTACACCTAAGTATCCACCTTGTAGACTAGATGGCACGAGGTGATAAAGGATAACCCCAATAACAGCCAATGTCCTCACGCCATCAAAGCCAGTAATATATCTGGCTTTTTTTAATCTTTTTTTCTTATCCATCTTGTTCCGTTCTCCTCTTATCTTATATAAATTACCCTTTTATTTGCTGATAGCGTAACCGTAAATTATTAATATTCCGAATTATTCAACGAACTCAAATGAGAATTTATCAATTCTCACTATATCCCCACTTTTAGCACCACGTTCACGTAAAGCATCATCGACACCCATACCACGAAGTTGACGTGCAAAACGCATCAAACTTTCGTCTCGGTCCATATTTGTCATTTGGTATAGACGTTCTAATTTTTCTCCAGAAAGAACCCAAGTTAAATCTTCATCCCTATTAATAACAAAATCAGGTGCAGATTTTTCTTGTTCTTTTTCGAAATCATAGATTTTTTGTTGTGCTTCTTGTTCTTTCAAGTTTAGTGCTGGGAACATTGGTGTTTCTTCCAATAAATCACCAGCTACATTCATTAAGGTTTGTAGTCCCTCACGAGTAATAGAAGAAGTAGAAAATACACGAGGTGTTTCTTCCACTGTAGAATCTTCTGCCAATTGTTTTTTAAATGCTTCTAACTGTTCTGCAGCCCCTGGCATATCCATCTTACTTGCCACAATTAATTGCGGACGTTCAAGTAATTCAGGGTCATAATTTTTTAATTCTTTATTAATCTTAAGATAGTCGTCAAACGGATCACGACCTTCTTCAGGATTCATATCAACTAAATGAAGAATAACACGTGTCCGCTCAATATGACGTAAAAATTGAATTCCTAATCCAACGCCAACTGAAGCCCCTTCAATCAATCCGGGTAAATCAGCAATAACAAAATCACGGTTATCATCTAAACGAACCATCCCTAAATTAGGTGATAACGTTGTAAAATGATAATCTGCAATTTTAGGTTTGGCACTTGTCACAACTGAAAGAAGCGTTGACTTACCGACAGATGGAAATCCAACTAACCCAACATCAGCTAAAACTTTTAATTCAAGTTGAATTTTACGTTCTACTCCAGGTTCACCATTTTCAGAAATTTCTGGAGCTGGATTTTTAGGACTAGCAAATCTAATATTGCCACGACCACCTCGACCACCCTTGGCAACAACAGCATAATCTCCTTTATGAACGAGATCAGCGATTACTGCTCCTGTTTCAGCATCTTTAATTGTTGTTCCTTCTGGTACTTGAACTCTTTTATCAGGTGCACCATGTCCGTGCATCCCTTTAATCATTCCTTTTTCACCAGATTCAGCTCTAAAATGTTTACTGTATCTAAAATCCATTAAAGTTCTTAATCCTTCATCTACTTCAAATACAATACTACCACCACGGCCACCATCACCACCGGCTGGTCCACCATTAGGTACATATTTTTCTCGACGGAACGCTACCATCCCGTCGCCACCTTTACCTGCTTTTATTTCAATTGTAACTTGATCTATAAACATACGATCACCTATTCTTTCCGTTGACTACTAACTTACTATTTTAAAGAAGAAAAAGTCATTTGTCTATGTATTTACTTAACTCTTTTAAAAATTCAAGCCAATTTCTCATATTTCAAATTTTTTTGGTATTTTTGAATGTTTTTGGTTGATTTTGAATGTTTTTGGTGGTATTTTATTTATAAGGAGTTGAGAAAGTGCTTACAATTGAAAGGTGCCAATATATTATTTCTGAAATTGACAAACATGGTTATATTAAGTTACAAGATATTTGTCATAAATTAAATGTCTCAGAATCAACTGTTCGACGCGATTTACAGCAGCTTGAAACTGATGGTGAATTAGTAAGAGTTCATGGTGGTGCACAAAGCATCCAATCATTAAAAGTTGAAGCAAATTTAGAAGAAAAATTTTCATTAAATACGCCAAATAAAATAGCAGTTGCTAAAGCTGCTGCAAATTTAATCAAACCTAATAATGTGATTTTTCTTGATGCTGGTAGTACAACTTTCGCAATGATTCCCTATCTTAAGTTAGTTAACAATCTAACTGTTGTTACAAACGGTGTTAATCATGCACTTTCTCTTTCTGAAAATGATATTAGAACAATCGTCATCGGTGGTCAAGTTAAAGCTAATACAAAGGCTATTGTGGGAGCTGATAGTATTAAATCAATCAAGAACCTTCAATTTGATTTAGTCTTTCTCGGTATTAATTCAATTAACAATAAATTTGGATTTAGCACACCAGATCCTGAAGAAGCCGCAGTTAAACTGGCCGCAATTCATCAAAGTCGACAAACTTATGTTTTAGCCGACAAATCAAAATTTAACCAAGTTTCATTCATTAAAGTTGCAGATCTTAATCAGGCTACAATTATCACTGATAAATTGCCGGTAACTGATTCTGAAAATTATAAAACACAAACAAAAATTTTGGAGGTACAACAATGATTTACACAGTAACTTTAAATCCTTCTATTGATTACATCGTTCAACTAGATAAGTTAACGCTTGGCGAAGTTAATCGGATGGATTATGATACAAAATTACCAGGTGGTAAAGGTATAAACGTTTCCCGAATTTTAAATGAATTGAATCAACCTAATAAAGCACTTGGTTTTATTGGTGGATTCACAGGTGAATTTATTAAGTCAGCTATGATAGCTAATCACCTAGATACTCAATTTACAAAAATAAAAGCTGATTCTAGAATTAATATTAAAATAAAAGCTGACCAAGAAACCGAAATAAATGGTAAGGGTCCTCTAATATCAGATGATGAACTTAAACTATTCAATGAGCAATTTGAAACATTGACGTCTGATGATACTGTCATTTTAGCTGGTAGTTTAGTTCCTAACCTATCTCAAGATTTTTATTATGAATTAATTAAAGTAATTCGTTCTAAAGGCGCACAATTTGTTATTGATACAACTGGTGAAGCACTATTGAAAACAATTAGTGAAAAACCTCTCGTCGTGAAACCAAATCACCATGAATTAGCCGAATTATTCAATGTTACTTTAAACGGTATCAACGATATTGTGAAATATGGTCAAAAATTATTAGAATTAGGTGCACAACATGTTTTAATTTCAATGGCTGGCGATGGCGGCCTATTGATTACTAAAGATGCTGTTTACCAAAGTAATGCGCCTAAAGGGACTGTTATTAATTCAGTTGGTGCTGGCGATTCAATGATTGCTGGTTTTACAGGTACCTTTGCAAAAACTAATGATCCTATTGAAAGTTTTAAATATGGACTAGCTTGTGGCTCCGCAACTGCATTTTCTGAAGATATTGCAACTATTGAAAAAATTAACGAAATTTTACCACAAATTGATATTAAGAAAATCTAACTATTATAAAAGGAGTTTTACACTATGGACTTAAATGAATTATTACTTAAAGATGTCATGATTATGGATCTTCAAGCAACAACAAAAGCCGAAGCAATTGATGAAATGGTACATAAATACTTTGAGGCTGGCGTGATTGATGATGAGGAACTTTACAAACAAGACATTCTAAAACGTGAAGCACAATCAACTACTGGTATCGGTGAAGGTATTGCCATGCCACATGCAAAAAATAAAGCTGTTAAACGTGCTACTGTCCTATTTGCTAAAAGTAAAGCAGGACTTGACTATGATTCACTTGATGGTCAACCTACATTTTTATTTTTCATGATTGCTGCTCCTGAAGGTGCAAACGATGCCCATTTACAAGCATTAGCTGCTTTATCAAGTCTATTAATTAATCCCGATTTAGTTGATAAATTAAAAACAGTCACAACTCCAGATGAGGTTCAAGCTGCCTTCACTGCCGCTGAAAATGAAAAAGAAGCAAAAGAAGCTGCTGCACAACTTGCTGCTAAAAACACTGATGTTAAACCATCAGGTAATCCATACGTGGTCGCTGTAACAGCCTGCCCTACTGGTATCGCTCATACTTATATGGCTGAAGCTGCCCTCATCAAACAAGCTGAAGAGATGGGCGTTGACATTAAAGTTGAAACAAATGGCTCAGAAGGTATTAAGCATCGTTTAACTGACGAAGAAATTAAACGTGCGTCTGGTGTCATTGTCGCCGCTGATAAAAAAGTTGCTATGGATCGTTTCGATGGCAAACCTTTAATTAACCGTCCTGTTACCGATGGTATTAAAAAAGCCGAAGAATTGATTACTGCCGCAGTAAACGGAAAAGCACCTATTTATCATGCTAAAGGAACCGACGCTGCTGAAAATGATGAAGAAACCTCTGGTAGTGTTTGGAATGAAATTTATAAGAACTTAATGAACGGTGTATCACACATGTTACCATTTGTTGTTGGTGGCGGTATCTTAATGGCACTCTCATTCATCGTTGAACAATACGTTCCCGGTGGCTCAAGTTCACAAACTTTTATCTTCTTAAATGGAATTGGTAATTATGCATTTGCTTTCTTAGTACCTATCTTAGCCGGTTTTATTGCTATGAGTATTGGTGATCGTCCTGCCCTTATGCCTGGTATTGTTGGTGGTTACATGGCTAACTTTGCTGCCGCAAATGTTATTAAAACTGAATCTGTTTCTGGTTTCTTAGGTGGTTTAGCAGCTGGTTTTATTGCCGGTTATGTTATTGTCGGTCTTAAAAAACTCTTTAAAAACTTACCAAAATCACTAGATGGGATGAAACCTATCCTAATCTACCCTATTTTATCCTTATTAATTGTCGGCGCGATTATGTTCTTTATGGTTAATCCTATCTTCGCACAAATTAATCATGTCTTGTCAGATTTCTTAACTCATATGGGAACAGCCAATGCCGTCTTAATCGGTACAATTCTTGCTGCTATGATGGCTATCGATATGGGTGGTCCATTTAACAAAGCAGCTTATACATTCTCAATTGGTGTCTTCACTTCTACTGGTGATGGTAAAATGATGGCTGCTGTTATGGTTGGTGGTATGATTCCTCCACTTGCAATAGCTATTGCATCAACATTCTGGAAAAATAAATTTTCTGAAGATGAAAGAAAAGCCGGTTTGTCAAACTACATTCTTGGTATTTCATTTATTACTGAAGGTGCTATTCCTTACGCAGCAGCAGATCCATTACACGTCATTACATCAAGTGTAATTGGTGCTGCAATCGGTGGTGGTTTAAGTCAATTCTGGAACGTCTCTGTTCCTGCACCTCATGGTGGTCTTTGGGTAATTGCCTTAGCTACAAATAAAACGTTCTACTTACTTTCTGTTTTAATTGGTGCTGCAGTTGCAGGGATTATCCTCGGTATCTGGCGTCCAGTTGCAAAAGAAAATAAGAAATAATTCGTTTAACTTTGAAGAGCTATCAGGATAATACCTGATAGCTCTTCTTTATTTTAAAATAAAAAGGAGTCCTTAATGACATAAATCTCTGTCATTAAGGACTCCTTTTGTAAATTTATAATGATAATTTTATTGTTTGTGCGACTGTCTTTGAAATACCTAATCCTTGTAACTCTTCCATTGAAGCGTCTTTAATATGTTTCATCGACCCAAATTCTTTTAACAATTTCGTTTTGGTTTTTGGCCCAACACCCTGGATAGAATCTAAACGAGAACTAAGTGAGTTCTTTGAATGAACTTGACGATGAAAGGTAATGGCAAATCGATGGACTTCATCTTGAATCCTTTGTAAAAGGTAAAACCCTTCACTCTTTGGATCCAATGATAGTCTTTGATCAGCATCACCAAACATTAAATCAGATGTTTTATGCTTGTTATTTTTAACCATCCCCGCTACTGGAATCATTAAATCTAATTCATTACTTAAAACGTCTTTTGCAGCTTCTATTTGTATTTCAGCACCATCCATTAAAATTAAATCTGGCATAGGCTTACCTTCCTTCAAAAGACGTGTATAACGTCGGCGAACAACTTCACGTGTACTTGCTGCTTCATCCGCATGATCAACTGTATTCAACTTATATTTGCGATATTCGCTCTTCTCAGGTTTACCATCAATAAAACTAACCATGGCTGATACCAGATCAGTCCCTTGTATATGTGAGTGATCAAAAGATTCTATTCGATGACCTTCTGGAATCCCCATAGCGTCTGTAATTTCTTTCATGGCACCAGTTGTTTTGCGCCCATCTAATTCTAGTAATCTGAATTTTTCTTCAAGAACTAAGCGAGCATTTTTTTTAGCTAATTTTAAAAGTTCACTTTTTTGCCCACGTTGTGGTGTCCGAATTGGTACTTGTAAGATATCAGATAAGATATCTGTATCAATTCCTGCTGGAACTAATATTTCTTTTGGTAACACATTATTTTTTCGATTATAAAACTGAAGGATAAAAGTTGCCATTTCTTCTTCAGCCGTTGTTACAATTGGAAAAAGTCTTTTTTCTCGCTTCATTAATCGTGCTTGCCTAATAAAGAAAACTTGAATTGACAACCAACCTTTATCCAGATAGAAATTAAACAAATCTCTAGGTGTATTATCATTTGAAATGATTTTTTGTTTTTCAACAGTAACTTCAATAAAATGAATTTGATCACGTAATTCAGCGGCACGTTCAAATAACATTTCATCCGCTGCCTTACTCATTTCTTTTTTTAGTTTTTGTTTTGCTACAATCACATTACCATTTAAAAATGATTTGATTTTTTTTATTTGAGCCTCATATTTTTCATGCGGAACTTCTTTAAAACAAGAGCCTAAACATTGCCCCATATGATAATACAAACATGGTCGCTTCTGAAATCCATTGCATCTTCTTAAAGGATAAACTTTTTGTAAAAACTGCAATGTTTCCTGAGCTGCATAAACATTTGGATAAGGACCAAAATAAAATCCACCGTCCTTATTAACCTGACTAACGATTTGCATCATTGGGTCTTTTTCATTTGTAATTTTAATATATGGATATCCAGTACCTTTCTTTAATTTTATATTATAATACGGCTGATGTTTTTGAATTAAAGTAATTTCCAACAGAAATGCTTCTTTATCAGTGGATGTAATAATTGTTTCAAAATCAACAATTTGAGAAACCAATTTAGCTGTTTTTCCATCATGCGCACTTTTGAAGTAAGAACGCACCCGATTTTTTAAATTTTTTGCTTTCCCAACATAAATAATCTGACTATTTAAATTTTTCATGATATAGCATCCTGGTAATGCTGGTAATAATGCTAATTTATTTTCGATATGCTCTGAAGCCAATCGAGGCACCTTCTTTACGTTAATATATGCTTTAATTATACCCCGAACAAGCGTTTGAATAAAGAAAATAGATTCCAAATAGACGGGAGTCTATCTGAAATCTATTTTTTTACAATATCTTTGATAAAAAATCTTGCGCACGTTCTGACGTCGGATGATCAAAAACATCTTCTGGACGTCCTTTTTCTTGAATATATCCTTGATCCATGAACCAAATTTGATCTGCTACTTCTCTAGCAAAACCCATTTCATGTGTCACAACTACCATCGTCATTCCGTCACTAGCCAACGTTTTCATAACTTTAAGTACTTCTCCGACCATTTCAGGATCTAATGCTGAAGTTGGCTCATCGAATAAGAGTACTTCTGGATCCATGGCTAATGCTCTGGCAATCGCAACTCGTTGCTTTTGACCACCAGATAAACTATCTGGATATTGTAGTGCCTTATCTGCTAATCCAACTTTTTCTAATAAATTGGTAGCTATATCAGCTGACTCTTTATCTGATATATTTTTAACTTTCATGGGAGCCAATTTTATATTCTCAATTACATTCATATTTGGAAACAAATTAAAACCTTGAAAAACCATCCCCATTTTTTCTCTCAATTGATTTAAGTCTTTTTCATTTAAACTTGTTAAATTTTCACCTTCGAATAAAATATCCCCTGATGTAGGAACTTCAAGTAGATTCAGACAACGTAAAAAGGTACTTTTACCAGATCCTGATGGTCCAATCACACAGATAACCTGTCCTTTATCAACTGATTCAGAAATATCTTTTAAAACATCATTTTTTCCAAAGGATTTTCTTAATTTATTAACTTCAATAATTTTAGACATGCTTCATCTTCCCTTCAAAGTAATTTAATAATTTAGATAAGCTAAATGTTAAAACAAAGTAAATTAACATTGCAACAAAGATAGGCGCAATACCTTTATAAGTAGCTGATTGAACCATTTTCATCTGATAAATTAAATCAGTCACACCAATAATAGAAACAATTGAACTTTCTTTTATTAATGTTATAAATTCATTTCCCAGAGCTGGCCAAATATTTTTTAGTGCTTGTGGAATAATAACAGACTGATACGTCTCTTTCTGTGAAAGCCCCAAACTTCTTGCTGCTTCCATTTGTCCATCATCAACAGAAGAGATTCCCGATCGTATTACTTCAGCTATATATGCGCCTGAATTAAGCGATACAGCAATAATACCTGCAATTAGCGCTGGAATATTTACTAACATTCCAATACCGAAGTACACAAACATCACTTGAATCATTAGAGGCGTTCCACGAACAAATTCAATGTAGGATACTGCAATTACTTTAATCACTTTATTTTTGCCCAAACGCATGAGTGCTAGCAACGTTCCTAATATAACACCAACAATAACTGAAACCGCCGTTATTAATAAAGTATAACCAATTCCTTTGGCAAAATATTTCCAATAGTGAATCATTGTGTTATCCGATGTATTTTTTGTTAAATAATTACTAGCCTCAGGTAAATATGTCGTATTTATTAAATTTTTCTTTTTAATTTCTTTAATAGACTTATTTACAGCTGCCACCAAAGTATCGGAATTCTTTGCAAATCCGGCTGCAGCTCCCCTTGCATCAGGCGCTGAGATAAATCCAGGATTAACAACTGCTAATGAACTATCATTTTGTGCGTATGCTTTAGCAGTTGGTTCTTCCATGGCAACACCCGCTACCTTACCACTTTTAAGCGCTAAAATTAAATCGGTTACTTTAGCCAACCCTTTAATATTCACATTTTTTATTTGTTCTTTACTCATTGTATATTGAAGCGATCCAGTTTGAGCCCCAACTGATAGCCCAGAAAAATCATTTAAAGTCTTATATTTATCTTCATCAGTCTTATTAACCAACATCATTTGTTTTCCATTGTAATAAACATCTGAAAAATCAATACTTTTTTTACGATCATCCGACGGATTCATACCTGAAATAACCATATCAATTTTATTAGTTTCTAAGCCAACAAGTAATGAGTCAAAATCCATTTTCTTAATTACTAACTTAACTCCAATGTCTTTAGCAATTTTTTGTGCAATTGAAATATCAAATCCAACGATTTTATCATCGCCATTAACTGTTGTTTGAAATTCATAGGGTGGATAATCTGGACTTGTTCCAAGTACTAACGTTCCCTTATCCTTAACATTCTGTAAAGAGTTACCAGTTGCAGCACTTACTTGATTACTACCAACTAACATCATGAAAAATGCGATTAATATACCTATAAACCATTTTTTATTTATTTGCATCAATTTACTCCTCTTTTTTAATTTCTCTTATTAGTGAATAAATCGATTATATGCTACAAAGATTTTTTATGCAATTAAATACATATAATAAATGACTTTATACATATAAAAGTTATTTAAAGCGCTTTTTATGCATTAATCAGTTGTCTTGTATTCATTTTAATAAACTGTTATTCTATATTTACATAAGGAGGCTACAATTATGAGCTTAAAAATCCAACGCCAAGATAACTTGGAAAGTTTATTTGATAAATTTGCACTTGACCCTAAAGATCCTGCTAAAGTTGAACTTAAGTCTTCAGAAACGGAAGAGAAGCCTAGTTCTGATGTTAAAGAATCGAAACCTAAAAAATAAAAAAATTCAGATAAGTTATAAACTTATCTGAATTTTTTTATTTTTTAAATCCATCTGGGTAACGTTTATTTAATTTTAAAATATTATCTCTTGCAACATCATCAAATTCAATATCGGCCCATTCAGCAATTTGGGATAAATACCAAAGTACATCTCCCATTTCTTTAGTTAATTTCACTTTATCTAATTCTCGACCTTTAAAAGTATAATCTTTAATTAAATCAACTAATTGTCCACCTTCAGCCGCAACACCTAATGCACAATTTGTTAAAACTTGTTCAGTTCCATATAATGTGCGATTTGCTGCTTCTTGATATTCATTAAATTCCATTTTTTTCTCCTAGTTCTGTATGACTTTCAATCCATTGCCAAATCTCTTCTTTTCCAGATTTGTCTTGAGCCGAAAATAAAACAAAATCATCTTCAGGTGTCAAAGACAATGAACGTCTTATGATACTCTCATGTTGATTCCACTTACCACGAGAAATTTTGTCGCTCTTTGTCGCAACAACCAATACAGGAATATCGTAATAGTGAAGAAAATCAACCATTTGAACATCTAATTTTGTTGGCTCATGTCGAGCATCAACTAATGAAATGACCCCTCTTAAAGAAGTACGTTCTGCTAAATAGGTTTCAATCATTTGTCCCCACTTTGCACGTTCTGTTTTTGACACTTTTGCATATCCATATCCTGGAACATCTACGAAAAATAATTTTTGTTCCACGTTATAAAAGTTCAATGTTTGCGTTTTTCCAGGCTGACTAGAAGTTCTCGCATAACTTTTACGATTTATTAACGTATTTATTAATGATGATTTTCCAACATTAGAACGTCCTGACAGTGCAATCTCAGGAATACCATCTGTTGGATACTGTGCTGGTGCAACGGCACTCATAACAAGTTCAACATTATGAACATCCATATTAAACACCTTCCTTTCAATACTCAAACCATTTTACCATATAAAAATGTGTTAATGTAACTTAATCTGAATCAAAAAGCTTTACAACATGAATTAAATAATTCGATGTTGTAAAGCTTTTATTTTGTTGCTGCCGTTTGGATAATCCAAATTATTTGTACTTCCGAATATGTTACCACATGCGTTGTCAAAATCTGAATTAAAGTATTGGGCCAATAAAATAAATATTCCCCACTACTATCTTTAGCATTTGCTGTTATATTAGTTGAATCTCCAGAAATTAGATCACCATAAGTTCTTGGCATATTCTTTAATCCAGACTGTAACTTTGGCCGAAATAAGTCAACATGTACAATATCGTTTGACTTATATTGTAGCCTACCTTTCAATTGCCATGATGGTGTCAATCCATCAGTTGCGATTATTTGCAAATAAGGTGATTCTCTATTATTACTATCAGAATAAATTGCAAATTCTGAATTATTTTTCTTAACATATTTGTTAACCGTATTAGGTAACGTACTGTACCCATACGTTATGTCTGCAGACACACTTTTAAGTGTCACGAGCATACTGAAAAATAAAATAAATAATAATATTAAATACTTACTTATCAGCTTTTTTCTTATCAACATATCTTTTAATAAGGAAAAAGATTAGTATCACTAGGATTGCGAGACCAAGACCTAAAGCAACATACCATAGCGGATTTGTTGCTTTTTGTGGATCTCCAATAGCATCTTTGTTGTACTTACTTGCATCATCATTTGTAATTGTGAAGTTTTTATTGAATTTCCAAGTGTTTTTACCACTTGTTGCTACAGCCTTTAATGTGTAGTCTCCAGCTTCTAATTGACCCTTGTCATAAAGCATTGGGAATTTGAAATTTGAATTAGGAGCCATTGATAGGTTCTTTAATGTTGTATTTTCTAAAACATCTGTTGAACCCTTTTTCATAATTTCAGATTTAATTGTTAATTTAGGAATAATTACGGCTTTATCGTTTTGGAATACAGGGAATACACCTTTACGATAGTTTCTCATACCAGCTTTAACTGATAATAAATTCATATTTGGTTCAACCGTCTTCTTCTCTAAAATTTTAATTCCAATTGCATATGAATATGCATTTGAAATTGAAATCCCTTTTTTATTACTTGTTTCTTTAGTTGAATTATCAACTTTTTCAAAATACCAGCTACCTAACAAAACACCGTTGAAACTATCTTTTGGCATAGTAATTGTAGCCTTAACGATTTTACTTCCTTTAGCAGGAACTGTTACGACACTACCTGAATCTAACTTAGTAAGTGAAGCTAAAGGATATTTCATTGATTTATCAATATTCTTTTTTGCTAATTCTTTTGCATATTCAAGCTGACCATTATCATTTGTAGATGCTGTATAAACAGCATTACGAATTTTTAATGCTTTGTCTGATGAATTAAAGATTTTAACTGAAATCGTTTCTTTTTCCTTAGCATCCAATTTCAAATCAAAGTATGATTGTTTCAAACTAGCTTTAACTTGTTTATCAGATTGAATACTTTGAACACTGTACCCAATATTATTTGCAGGAGCCTTAGCTTCAACAGACTTATTGAATAACCCAAGTCCACCCAACAATACCCCAGAAAATCCGAACAAAATCGCTTTTTTTATTGTTTTATTCATGACGTCCACCCTTTATTATTTATTAAAATTATTAACCTTAAATTCATTATACTACATTTATATTCATTACTATGTCTTTTTTTTAGAGTGTACTCACTATATTTGACAGTCTTTAAATGACTATACTCTAACAAGACTTTAAGATGCTGCTTTCTTGCTCCCTTTAATTATTACAGGACCATCAGTTTGATCAACTGTTGCTTTAGTGATAATTACGCGCTCGATGTCTTCTTGGCTTGGAATATCAAACATAACATCACGCATTGTTTCTTCAATAATAGATCGCAAACCTCGTGCCCCAGTATCTCGCTTAATAGCAAGTTCGGCAACTCGTGACAATGCCTCAGGTTCGAATTCAAGCGTCACACCATCTAATTCAACAAGTTTTGTATATTGTTTAACCAATGCATTTTTAGGTTCCGTTAAAATTCGAACTAAATCTTCTTCTTTTAATTCTTCTAAAGCTGTCATAATTGGTAAACGACCAACAAATTCAGGAATTAATCCAAATTTTAATAAATCTTCTGGAATAATTTGTTGCATAACACTATTTTGTTCATCAATAGTTTCAGAATTGGATTCAGCACCGAAACCAATCGTTTTATCGCCTAATCGATTTTTGACCATTGTTTCAATTCCAGCAAATGCCCCACCAACAATAAATAAAATATTCTTAGTATCTATTTGAATTAATTCTTGTTGTGGGTGTTTACGTCCACCTTGAGGCGGAACACTTGCAATAGTACCTTCAAGAATCTTTAAAAGTGCCTGTTGAACACCCTCACCTGATACATCACGTGTGATTGAAACATTCTCACTCTTCTTAGCAATTTTATCGATTTCATCAATGTAGATAATTCCTTTTTCAGCTTTTGCAACATCATAATCTGCACTTTGCAATAATTTTAAAAGGATATTTTCAACATCTTCACCAACATATCCAGCCTCAGTTAAAGTAGTGGCATCTGCAATAGCAAATGGTACGTTTAAAATTTTAGCTAAACTTTGTGCTAAATATGTCTTACCTGATCCCGTAGGACCAACTAAACAAATATTACTTTTTTGTAATTCTGTTTCGTCATTATCTTCGTCAACTTCAAGCATATGATTAACTCGTTTATAATGATTATAAACCGCAACTGACAACGTTTTTTTAGATTGATCTTGCCCAATTACATAATCATTCAATTTATTCATAATTGCTTGTGGTTTTAATACAAGTAATGGTTCAGAATCCATTTGTTCCCTGAATTCCTCGTCGATAATTTCCTTACATAAATCAACACATTCATTACAAATATAAACACCAGGTCCAGCAACGATTTTCATTACTTGATCTTGTGACTTACCGCAAAAAGAACAATTTACGGGTCCGCCTTCTTCAGTATTTTCGAACATTTTACCACCTCGTATTTTTCTTCTCATCTTTTACTTTATGCATACCTATAGTACCAAATAAAGCAATATTTCGCGAATATTTACGTTCAAATGTATTTAACAAAAAAGATTGAAGCTAATAAACTCGCTTCAATCTCATTCATTCAAAATGATTAATCAAAATATCCGATTAATTATTTATTTTTTCATTTTTGCTTCTTCAACTGCTGAGTCAGCTAACTCGTCAACAACTTTCTTGATAGCAATATCATGTTTTACCATATCGTCTGAAAGAGCAGAACGAACTGCTTCTTCTTCCATACCATATTGTTCTGCTAAGTTTGATATTTCAGATGAAACTTCTTCTTCAGAAGGTTCAATTTTTTCAGCGGCAACGATAGCTTCTAACACAAGATTTGTTTTAACACGACGTTCTGCGCCTTCTTCAAATTGTTTGTGTAAATCGTCTTCACTTGTTCCTGTTAATTGGAAGTACATCTTTGTGTCAATTCCTTGTTGTTGCATATTTGCAAGGTATTGATCCATTTGGCGATGAACATCTTCTTCAATCATTGAATTAGGAATTTCATCAACTTTAGCATTATCAACTGCTAATTCAATTGCTGCATCTTGAATTGCTTCCTTAGCTGCAGCTTCTTTTGTTTCTTTAATTTGATCTTTTGTTTTTGCTTGTAATTCTTCAAGCGTATTAACTTCTTCATCAACATCTTTAGCAAATTCATCATCCATTTCTGGAAGTTCTTTGCCTTTGACTTCATGAACTTTAACAGCAAATACTGCTTCTTTACCACGTAAGTCTTCAGCTTGGTAATCTTCAGGGAATGTAACTTTTACGTCAACATCCTCTCCAGCTTTATGTCCTACCAATTGGTCTTCAAATCCAGGAATAAATGAATTTGAACCTAATTCAAGAGTATAATTTTCTGATTTTCCACCATCAAATGCAACGCCATCAACTTTACCTTCAAAATCAATGATAACAGTGTCGCCAGAAATAGCTGCTTCGTCTTCTTTAAGTACAAGTTCAGCTTGTTGTTGACGTTTTGCTTCTAAACTATCTTCTACGTCTTTTTTAGTTACTCGACGTGATTGTTTAGGAACAGTTAATCCTTTATAGTCACCTAATTCAACTTCTGGTTGAAGTGTAACTTTAGCTTTAAGGACCCATGTAGAATCTTTTTCTAAACTATCAATGTTAATATCAGGTTGATCAACGGGTGATACTTTAACTTCTTCAAGTGCCTTTTCGTATGCTTCTGGCAATAGAATGTTTAAAGCATCTTCGTATAATGATTCTTCACCATACATTCTGTTAAATACTTGACGTGAAACTTTTCCTTTACGGAATCCAGGAACAGTTAAATCTTTCTTAACTTTTAAGAAAGCTTTTTCCAATCCTTCTTTAATTTTATCAGTTTCAATTTCGAATGTTATTTCTCCATTGTTTTTACCTGTTTTTTCAAATTTTGCTGACATTGTTTTCCCTCCGGTAGAACAAAAATTTTATATTCGTACTATTTATATACTTGTCTATTTTACCGTATCATTACTAGATTGTAAATGGTTATAAAAAAAAATTCGAAAAGCAAAAGCTTTCCGAATTTCTTTTTTTAATTAATTAAAAATTAATCATCAATTTCTGAAACGACTCCGGCACCAACAGTACGGCCACCTTCACGAACAGTAAATTTAAGACCTTTTTCAATAGCAACTGGGGCGATTAATGATACTGTAAATGTAACGTTATCACCAGGCATAACCATTTCTACACCTTCTGGTAATTCAATAACACCAGTAACATCAGTTGTATGGAAGAAGAATTGAGGACGGTAGTTTGAGAAGAATGGAGTATGACGTCCACCTTCTTCCTTAGAAAGGATATAAACTTCGCCTTTGAATAATTTGTGAGTTTTGATTGAACCAGGTTGTGCAAGAACTTGTCCACGTTCGATTTGTTCGCGATCAACACCACGGAGTAAAGCACCAACGTTATCGCCGGCTTCACCTTCGTCAAGTGTTTTACGGAACATTTCGATACCTGTAACTGTTGTTTTAAGAACATCTTCATGTAAACCAACAATTTCAATATCGTCTCCGACTTTAACTGTACCACGATCGATACGACCTGAAGCAACAGTTCCACGACCAGTAATTGTAAATACATCTTCAACTGGCATTAAGAATGGTTGGTCTGTAGGACGAACTGGTGTTGGGATGTATGAATCAACAGTATCCATTAATAATTCAACTTGTTTTACAGCTTCTGGATCGCCTTCAAGGGCTTTAAGAGCTGAACCACGGATAACAGGAATATCATCGCCTGGGAAATCATATTCGCTTAATAATTCACGAACTTCCATTTCTACAAGGTCTAATAATTCTTCATCATCAACCAAATCAGTTTTGTTTAAGAACACGATAAGGTAATCAACACCAACTTGGCGAGCAAGTAAGATATGTTCACGTGTTTGAGGCATAGGGCCATCAGTTGCGGCTACAACTAAGATAGCACCATCCATTTGTGCAGCACCAGTGATCATGTTTTTAACGTAATCAGCATGTCCTGGAGCATCGATATGTGCGTAATGACGTGCAGCTGTTTCGTATTCAACATGGGCAGTATTGATAGTAATACCACGTTCACGTTCTTCAGGTGCAGCATCGATTGAAGCGAAATCTGCTGCTTCACCGAAACCGTTGTCTGATAATACTTTACTAATTGCAGCTGTTAAAGTTGTCTTCCCATGATCGACATGTCCAATAGTACCAATATTAACATGGGGTTTTGTTCGTTCGTAATGTTCTTTTGCCATGAATAAGAGCCTCCTAGTGTTTTTGTAAGAATAAAACAGTTTTAGAAAATCTAACCCTGATGATTCTTTGTTTTTATTATACTACTTCTTTATTTAATAACAAAATACATTATCATCAAATAAAGAAGAATCCTTAAAATATTATATAGACTGTTTAGAGTTTTGTAAATACCTATTTAAAGAATACTGAAACTTTTTATCTCGTCTTAAAATAACCTGGTTAAATCTACGCTCATACAACTAAATCTAAGTGAAATTTTGGATTCTTTATTAGAATATCATAGATTACTGTAAACGGCTAGCTTTACCTAATCATTAATTCATAATTTCAGTTAATTCTTTCGAAAGTAATGCATTTAATTCAACCATATACGTTAAATTTTCAGTCCTTTTAAAAGTGGATTCCATACCTAACTCACTTTTTACTAATTCAATCCATTCTTTCTCAATACCCAAAAAATCACTTGCAAAAGGATAAATCATCCCCAATTTTAAATTTAACATATGATTTAAAGAATTATTCATTTGTACATCAATAGTTCCCTCATCATTTTTTGTTAATTGATTAATTGTCAGTAATACAGGTTCATTTTCATTTGCAACTAATTTTTTTACGTCAATTTTTTTCTGAGTTCCATCAACCCATAAATAGTTTATTATTTCAATATTATTAGGTATCTTTTGTACCTCTTGCAATAGACTTGATTTTATAATTGGATGTACGTCTTTATCCATAAATATTTTTTGACAAGCATCTAAGAATTCATTTTTAGGTAGTACCAGTCCACTTTGAACAATTTGTTGCTGTCCAAAAAAGTCCACTGAACCTAAGTGTGCAAATTGACGTTCATTTTGTCTAAGTTGTTTATCGAATTTTTCACGGCATTCATTTTCAGCATCCAAAACTAGTGATGTGGCAAAAGGTTGCTCTTTAACCAATTGCCAAGCTCGAATAAATTTATTGTTTTTTAACAGTATATTTAAATAAACTGCAAATTGATCCCCACGTTTTAAGTAATCGCTATAAAATTCGTCAGCGATAATTAACGCTTCTTGAAATTGAGCATCCAAAACTAGAGAATTAACCAATAATTTATTATTTTTAAAACTACGATGACCATCATAATTTTTTGTGAATAATTGTGATGCTAGTTGATAATTTTTGTCACTTACAGCCTTTTTTGCTAACTGATAATTTTGTTTCTCTTGGTCGGGAAACGGAATAATTTCTGCCATAATATCCTCTATTTATTCTAAAAAAAGGGATAACAACATTTGTGTTATCCCTTTTTGATTATTTTTCGTTATTTTTTGTTTCCGCCGGTTTAACTTCTTTAGACTTTGTTGATTTTCTATGATACTGATTAATTTCCATAATAACAGGTAAAATAACTGGACGTCGTTTTGTTTGTTCATATAGGAAATGACTCATTTTTTCACGAACATCTTGTTTTAAATGTCCCCAATCAAATTCTTTATTGTTCAAATTATCTTGTACTGTTTCTGACACAATTTCAGCACTCTTTTCAATTAAATCAAGGCTCGTTTTTGTATAAACAAATCCTCTTGATGTAATTTTAGGCTTGTTTATGATTTTTTTCTTTTTACGATCAATTGTGACGACTGCAATAAAAATACCATCTTCAGAAAGTATTTTACGATCTCTCAGTACAATATTTCCAATATCACCAACACCAATACCATCAATCATGGTATTTCCTGCTTCAACTTGCGATCCTAAATTCATTTTTCCTTCAGAATAACTTAAAACATCACCCTTACCAGTAATAAAGATATGATCATATGGCATTCCTAATGTATGTGCTAAATCAGCATGTGCCGCAAGTAATCGATATTCACCTTGAATTGGAACCAGGTATTTTGGTTTCATTAAATTGATCATTAGTTGTAAATCATTTTGACCAGCATGACCTGAAGAATTTAATTCATCAGAAATTGCTTTCACATCAGCTCCTGCTCGGTAAATGAGATCTCTTGTCTTTGCCACATTAGTTTCCATAGCTTTTGACGTTGTTGTCGTAATGAAAACAAGATCTCCTTCATGAATATTAACAGTTGAATGTTGATTTAAAGCCATTCGCTGTAATGATTTTAAAGGTTCACCCATTTTACCTGTTTCCAATATAATTAGTTGATCATCGTCATATTTGCTAATATCACTCATTGGAACAATTAAATTTTCATCAGGAAGAACTAATTTCTTCAAATCCATAGCTGTTTTAACGATTTTTTCAACATCGTGTCCTGTTAATATAACCTTTCGATGACTTTCCTTTGCAGCATTTAGTATCTGTTGTACTCGTAATATATTTGATGCCACACAGGCAACAATAATACGACCTTTTTGATATTCAAATGTTTCATTAATGTATTCGTCAATTGCACTTTCATTGACTGTTGGGAATGGGTTCTCAGCATTAGCTGAATCACTTAATAACGCTAAAACACCATTCTTACCAATCTCAGCTAAACGTCCAAAATCTGTTTGGTAAACTGGTGCCGCAGCTTGATCGAACTTAAAATCACCTGTATAAACAATCTGCCCTTCATCAGTACCTAAAACGATTCCTAATGATTCAGGAATTGAATGGGTCGTTTTAAAGAATGAAATTGTCGTTTTACCAAAATCAATCTCAGTCTGATCATTAACAACGTGAAAATCAGAAAATTTACTTGCCTTAGGATCATTTTCAATATTAATTTTTGCTAATGCAATTGTTAATTCTGATCCAAAAACAGGCACATCAAATTCACTCACAAAGTATGGTAATGCACCAATTGCATCTGCATGCCCATGTGTTAAGAAAACACCTACAATTCGTTCTTTATTTTCTCTCAAATAACTAAAATCAGGAATTACAATATCAATCCCTAATAAGCCATTTTCTGGATACATTAATCCAGAATCAAAAATAAATAGATCATCATCCACTTCAACGACATACATATTTTTACCATTTTCTCGAACGCCACCAAGTGGAATTATTTTAACTTTACTCATTACTTCACCTCTTACATATTTTATATTTTTAGTATTTTCACTAGTTGATTTATTTCATTGTCAGTTAATGCCTCTATTGGTAAACGACACCCACCTACTAAGATACCCTTGTAATTTAAAGCTGCTTTAGCTGGTCCAGGAGATGGAAGAGAAAAAAGTGCAGCCATTTTTGGCGTCAACTCTCTTTGAATATCTCCTGCAAGCTTAATATTTCCATCTTGTACAGCTTGATACATTTTAGTCATTTCAATACCAAATATATGGCTTGCAACAGAAATAACACCACTTGCTCCTAAGATTTTTGCAGTCAAACTATCCGTATCTTCACCAGTATACACCAAGAAATCATCTGGCGTTTGTTCAACAATACGACTTAAATTTTCACTACCTGTACAATCTTTAATACCAATAATATGATTATTATTAGATAACTTAACAATTGTTTCAACAGTCATAGTTACGCCTGTACGACCCGGAATATTATAAATGAAAATAGGCAATTTCGAAGCATTTGCAACTGCTTCAAAATGAGCAATCATACCTTTTTGATTAGGCTTATTATAGTATGGCACAACAACTAAAGCTGCGTCCACACCAGTAATAGCGGCTACCTCATTGGTAAAATCAATTGTCTCCATAGTATTATTTGATCCTGTACCAGCCATAATTGGAACTCTACCATTAACTATTGCCACTGTTTTTTTAATCAAATTTAATTTTTCAGAATGATTCAACGTAGGCGATTCGCCCGTAGTACCATTAACCAGGATACCTTTTGAACCTGTTAAAATTAAATGTTCAATTAATTTAATTAAGCGATCTTCATCCACTTGATTCTGATCATTAAATGGTGTGACCATAGCTGTCATTATATCTACATTTTCAAACATTCGCTTAATTCACTCCTTTCTTTTTACTTTGGAACTCTTAATAAATCTAATTCATGCAATTTTTCAGCAATTTGAACTGAATTCCATGCAGCACCTTTTAACAAATTATCCGAAACGACCCATAATTGGAAGGCATTATCCTGTTCTAAATCAGCTCTAACACGACCAACAAATGTATCTTTCTTACCAGTGGCATTAATTGCTTGTGGATATATCTGTTGTTCCGGATTATCTTGTAAAACCACACCGGGTGCATCTGCAAGAATATTTTGAATTTGTTTAACAGAAGCATCATGACTTTCAACTTCAAACCAAACAGATTCCGAATGGCTAACAACAACTGGTACACGTACACATGTTGCAGTAACTTGAATATCTTGATTAGACATTATTTTCTTCGTTTCATGAATCATTTTCCATTCTTCATGTGTATAACCTGTGTCTTCAAAAACATCAATTTGTGGTAGTGGATTAAATGCAATTGGATAATGCTTTTTATCACCAGAAGCTGGTAAAATCTTTGCTTCCATCTCTTCGCCATCAAGATAAGCTTGTGTTTCATCTTTTAATTCTTGAATAGCTAAGTTTCCAGCACCACTAACAGCTTGCATTGTTGTAACAACAACCTTCTTTAAACCGTAATTTTTACGAATTGGTTCTAGTGCAACTACCATTTGGATAGTTGAACAATTTGGGTTAGCAATTAGTCCTTTGTGTTCATAAAGTGCCTGTTCATTAACTTCAGGAACTACTAGTGGGACATCAGGATCCATTCTAAACGCACTAGTGTTGTCTACAACAACTGCACCACGTTTAATTGCTTCAGGTGCAAACTTTTTAGATACACTACCGCCAGCAGAAAATAGAGCCAAATCAACATTCTCAAAAGAATCAGATGTTGTTTCTTCTACGATAACATCCTGACCTTTAAATTTTAATACTTGTCCTGCAGAACGTTTAGATGCCAAATATTTAATACTATTGATGGGTAAACTTGTTTCTTCTAGCATTTGAATCATTCGTGTTCCAACAGCGCCTGTAGCACCGACAACCGCAACTCTATATCCGTCCATTGAAAAAAACCTTCTTTTTCTTTATTTGAATCTCAATTATACCATAAAATTTATGAACGTTTTACATTTAACTCACTTATAGTAGACATATCTTAAATTTTAAAAATAAAAAAAGCAAAACTCTTATTAAGAGTTTTGCTTTTAGTTTTAACGACGAAGACCTAAGCGTTGGATCAATTCACGGTAACGTTGAATATCTTTGTTACGTAAATATGCTAAAAGGTTACGACGATGTCCGATTTTCTTCATCAAACCACGTTGTGAAGCGAAATCTTTTTTATGAACGCCGATATGTGCATTCAATTCAACGATATCTGCAGTAAGTACAGCGATTTGTACTTCAGCAGAACCTGTATCGCCTTCTTGACGAGCATATTCGTTCATAATTTCTGTTTTCTTTTCATTTGTAATTGCCATTAGTGTTTCCCACCTTTCTGAATCTAAATGCCTAAAACCGAGTAAGTCGTCGGTGAGACGTCAACAAACTAAGTTAAAGGTTACTTGGAACAAATCTAACCTTACTAAAATTTAGAGTATATTGCAAGTTTTTTATAACTTCTCTTATCTAATTATTACTATCAAGTAAAAATCCTTTACAAGTTTTCATTGCATTAACTAATTTGGTTAGGTATAATAATGGTTGTTGAAATATTTGTTGAGAACCAATAAGGTGATCATGATAAGTGGAGGTGACTTAAATGCCAATTATTCAATCTGCAATTAAACGTGTAAAAACGAATGAAAAAGCAAACGTTAAAAATGCTGCTCAATTAAGCACAATGCGTACTGCTGTAAAGAAGTTTGAACAAGCTAAGACTGCTGGTGCCGATAATGTAGATGCTTTATACAAAGCTGCTATTACTGCAATCGACAAAGCACATTCTAAAGGTTTGATCAAAGAAAACAAAGCTGCTCGTGATAAGTCTCGTATGGCTGCTCGTTACGCTAAATAAGTTTTCAGAAAAATACCCAGTAGATTAATAATCTACTGGGTATTTTTTATTTTATACATCTATACGATTAATTTGAAGCATAAATAATGAGAATAATCCTTCTTGATCTTGTTGTGTCGTCTTCATTGCTTTTTCTAAATCAATTAACGCTAAATAAATTTTCCTCAAATCACTTCTATTAAATTTCTTTATCTTTTGAAGTGCCAACTTAATTCGATAAGGATGCACTTTTAAAACACTAGCTAAATCTCCTTGTGAGTAACCTTTATCTTGCAAAATTTTCACTTGTAATAATAATCTAAATTGTCCCAATAATATTGCATTTATCTTAATTGGCTCTTCATTTTGTAAAATTAAATCATGATACAACGTTACTGATTTTTCAATATTATTTGAAATAACAACATCTACTAAATCAAATATATTTTGTTCTAAAGTTTTAGAAACTAAATTTTCAACAGATGATAATGTAATTCGGTGGGTTTCAAAATTATACAAAAATAACTTTGGCAATTCATTCATGATTGTTGATAATTCTGTATTGGTTCTTTCTAGAAATAATTCCAAAGCGTTTTCATCTATTTCAAATGATTTGTTAGCCATCTCTTGGGCTATAAACTGTCGCGTTGCACGCTCATTTAACGGTTGATTATCAATAACTAGACTAAATTTTTTAAGCATCTTACTAATCTTTTTACGACCATCTAATTCTTTATAAGGCGCAAATATAACTACAATACTTGTTGGTTCCGGATGAGCTAAATAAGATAAAAGACCATCAATATCGTGTTCAATTTTTCTTTTTTTAGTGTCTGACGTTAGAAAAAAAGGATTTTGAATAAAAATTAAGCGCTTATCACCAAAAAAAGGAACAGACATCGCATCATCTAATGCTTTAGCCAACGGAACCTCCTCCATATCATATTTACCTAAATTCATCGTTCTCTCTTCTTCAGGTATCAACTCAGTAAATGCTTTTTTTACATCTTCCATTAAATAAGTCTCATTACCTAAGACAAGATTTACTGGCTTCACATTTTCAAGAGATAACGTTGAAATTATTGCCTGTGAATTCATATTTATCAGCTCTTTTCATTGTTAAAAACTTCTAATTTTTCTTTATAATTTTGAAACTTGCTGATTCTTATCATACCATGCTCTGCTGTACTAACAAACGGTATTCGATATTTTTTCAAAGTATCTAATGTTTCTTGATGTGGGTGGCCATATCTATTATTCTTACCAGCAGAAATCACCGCTAACTTCGGTTTTATTTGATCAATAAATATTGGATCAGTCGCAGTTTTACTGCCATGATGACCTGTTTTAAGAATTGATATTTGTAAATTGGGATATTTTTGAATAACCTTTTTTTCACCAGCTCGGTCCAAATCGCCAGTAATAAGATAGCTATATTTCCCGATTGTTCCAAATAAAACAAGAGAATCTTCGTTTTTTCCTATACCTTGATTAAAAGGATGTAGAATCATCAATTCAGCATCCTGTTTTTTACTATTATCTGTCATAGGTATCACCATTTTAGGCGGTCGAGTAGATTCTATTTTTTTAATGAATTGTGGCAGTTGTTCCATTCCAGATGGAACAATCATTCTATCGACGTCTATTTTGGTTAATATAGACGGAAAATTACCTATATGATCTGCATCTTGATGCGTCAAATATAAATAGTCTATATGACTGATTCCTTTGCTTAATAAATAATTAGTAATAATTTTTTCACCAGAAGTTTGATACTCCTTTCTAGTTCGCCAGCTATCCATCTTAAAATGAACTTTACCGCCTGTATCTACTAATGTAATTTGCCTATTAAACGGCTTTCTTATCAATGTTGAATCCCCTTGACCAATGTCAAAAAAAACGACTTCTTGCCGAATTGGAAAATGGATCCATAGAAATACCATAACATAGAAACTAACTAATATTGCCCATCTTTTAATACACGAAGGATGTAAAAAACATGTTAAGGTGCACATGAAAAATAGCATGCACATATTTAAACTGGGTTTACCAAACGTTATCGTTAATGGTAAACGTGCTAGTTCATCAAAAAAATAAATAAACGTTTTTAATACAGTATTTATCCCATCCATAACAACCTTAAAATGAATCCCAACCATTCCTCCAAAAATTACAATTGGTAGGATTAAGAATTCAAAAATAGGAATAATAAAAATACTAAGTACAATTGATAGAACATTCCACTGATAAACGTTGAAAAAAATAAATGGCAAACTAAATAAGTTTAGCCAAATACCTGATTCAAAAGTACCTTTATTCTCCATAAAGATTAGTAGTAATGACATTAGATAGCTCAACTGACCGCCAAATGTGAACAGTACTTGTGGTTCAATCACCAATCCTATTAACAAAGCGAAACACCAAACCGTAATCCCTTGGACAGGTTTATCAATTAGTTCACAAATAAGTTGAACCATACACATAAAAATTGCACGTCGTAAACTACTAGATTCCCCTGCAATAACTAAATAGCATGGAAGTAAAAAAAGTAATCCTTTGGCTACTGTCTCACGTGGGATTAATAGTCTATTTCCTAACGTTCTTATTAACATCACAAAATAATATACATGTAAACCCGATAAACAGAATAAATGAATTAATCCTAATTGTCTTATAGAGGCTAAATCCTGATTGAATTCCTGAGTCTTATCACCAATTACCAAAGCATTCAAAAATTTATCTAACGGATTGGATAAAGAATTAAAATAACTTTTTAATTCTGCTCGTAATTCATGTAACTTACTTATCACGGATTCAAGCGATAAATTCATGACATTTTTTTCACTATTATTAACTTTTATAATAGTCATACTATTGTAAATTGATTTAGTTCGCATAAAACTTTGATAATCAAACTCGTTTTCATTTGTCGCTGATTTAATTTTTTGTAGCTTAGCATCAACGTTTATAATTTTAGTGTGTTTATTATGTTTAATCTTATTGAGTTCATTTTGTGACTTACAGTTATAAAATCCTCGAATTTTTTGTGAATTAGAAATTATTTGTCCATCAAAACTAACCAAATCACCATTGATTGAATAATCATCAGGGTAAATTTTCACATTAACATTTTGTACCTCTTTTTCAACTACAACTTGCTTCTGGCTTTCCTTCGCATTACTGTAAAAATAAATACCAAAAATTAAAATACAGACACAACAAATATAAAAAGTTATCGAACGTTTTAACGTAATAATTCGTATAAAAATAACGATAGCGAAAATAATCCAAATAGGATTGTAATTTACAACATATAAACTTGTTATTCCAATAACTAACGTCGCAAAAAATAGATCAACTGCTTCAACTGATTTTATTCTGAAAATATTTTATTCAGAACAATTTCTTCAATATAATTTTTATCAACTTTTACTTGCTCAAAAATAACATTATTTCTTTCTAATAGTGATATGGCATAATCATCATTATGATAATTACGTAAATAATATATTTTTTTCACGCCGGATTGAAGTAGCATTTTTGTACACTGTAAACAAGGAAAATCTGTCACATAAATTTCTGAATTATCTGTCGCTGAGCCAAACTTTGCACACTGTAAAACTGCATTCATTTCTGCATGAATCGTTCGTACACAATGTCCGTCTACAAGGTAGCAACCTTCATCTATACAATGTACATCCCCTGAAACAGCGCCGTTATATCCGCCTGCAATAATCCGTTTATCTCTAACAAGTATCGCACCAACAGATAATCTTTCACATGTACTTCTTAATGATAGTAATGCAGCTTGCGTCATAAAATATTGATCCCAAGGAATTCTATTATCAGGCATTTAGGTATTTCCTTCTTTCATTTTTTTATAGTATATCAAAAATAAATCTTTAAAAAAAGTTAGACCGCTAATGAGTCCTTTAGACTTTCATATGTTTTATCACCGATGCCGCCAACTTCTTTTAATTCATCCGTAGTTTTAAACGATTGATGTTCTTCTCTATATTGTAAAATTTGTTCTGCTTTTTTTGGTCCAATTCCAGTCAACCCTTGCAGTTGTTCTTTCGTTGCGGTGTTTAAATTAACCGTTGATTCATCATTCGATTTATCCTGAGTTCCTGTAGTAGACCCTGCATCCATAACAGAAGATCCTTGGGCAGTAGTAGCTGCTACTTTATTTTCTTTTACTTCCCCTTTTGCCGGAACATATATAACCATCTCATCTGTTACTTTTTGAGCTAAATTAATCTGTTTCTGATCAGCGTTAGATAAAAATCCCTCAGCTAAATCGATTACCTGACTAATTCTCATTCCTGTTTTCATTGTGTATATACCTGGTTTTTTTATATTTCCTTTGATATCCACAACGATTTTCCCACCATTTGAGGTTTCTAAATGGCTTGATATATTTTTTTCCGAGCTAGACGACGTACTAGTAATACTATTAACTAACATATCATCTGTTTTGCTACTTTTATGTTGTGTAACTATTGAAAAAATGGTCAATGCTATTACAGATACCACACAAATAATGATAATTTTTCGATATTCAATTCAAATTTTTTTTATTTGATCCATCTTATCCACCTCCCTCTTATATTTAAATACGCAAAAAAACGAATTTCATTTAAAATGAAATTCGTTTTTTTCCTTAAATCATTATCACGTATTTTAATGATGATTCATTTTATTTAAGTTAATCTTCCTTACTAATTACTTCATGACATTTTTTAATCATAGCTACTTTTATATGATTAGGTACCATATTTGAAATATCTCCATCAAATTTAAATATTTCTTTCATTAAACTTGAGGAAATATGTGCGTATTTAGGATTAGCAAGCATCAATACAGTTTCCACTGTTTCATCTAACTCTTTGTTCATCAATGCAATATCTTTTTCATATTCAAAATCCCTATTATTTCTAACACTACGAATAATTATTTTAGCATCTAATTGGTGCATTAAGTTAATCGTTAAATCTGATTCAACACTAACTACTTCTACATTTGCTAATGAAAAGGTAGCTTCACTAATCAAATCTACCTTTTCATCAGCTGTAAACAATGACTTCTTTTTAGTATTAGTCATAACTGCGACAATAACTTTATCAAAAATTTGGCTTGATCGAACAATAATATCTAAGTGTCCATTAGTTAATGGATCGAAACTTCCCGGAAAAACTGCATTCATTTTAGTTCTCCTTTTGATAAATCGTTACCTGTGTAATTCCATAATTTTGTCTCCTAAATAGCCTGAATCCAGAAATATCATCAGGTAAGTTAGCATATTGATCTGTTTCACAAATAATTAAAGCTTGATTATTTAACAACTCGCTGCTATCTATTTTTTTTATCGTATCAATTATTTCTTGGGTCTTATAAGGTGGGTCTAAAAAAACAAGATCAAATGTTTCTTTACCTTTTAATAGTCCAATTGCTTTATCGGCATCTTGCTTATAGACCGTAAACTTATCTTCTTCCTTTGTGATAGCAATATTATCATTAATTGTTTTAATTGCTTGATACTGTCTATCAATTAGAAAAGCATGCGAGATTCCTCTAGAAACAGCTTCGATACTTAACCCTCCGCTACCTGCAAATAAATCTAACGATTTACCGCCATCAAAATAAGGACCAATAATATTAAACACTGATTCCTTAACTTTATCCGTTGTAGGTCTTGTTGCCATACCCGGAACTGCTTTTAATTTTCTTCCGCCATATTCACCTGAAATTATTCTCATATACTTTACTCACTTTTATTTTTAAATTTTTCTTGATCTTCATCTGTTAATTTAAATGCTTTTTCACCCATTCGAGACCCAAAGTCCATATCAATATCAGGGCGATGCGATACTTCTGTCTTTTTAACAAATTTTAAATTTTGAATTTTCTTAATCGTCTCGGGTAGGTCTTCTTGATTCATATAAATGACAACATATTTCATTTTTTTTGAAATATATTGAATAATACCGAATCGTTTCAACTGCTTAATTTGCTTCATATGGTATAAAAACACAATGACACCTTGTCTTTTTTGTATAACTAACTTAGTCCCATTTTCTTCGTCAAGCATTTGATTATGACCCCCTTTTTATTTATTATTTAGTAATTCCTTTTTTCTTAAAGCTGATATATTTAAAACTAAGCCTACACAGAAACTCAAGATAAGCATACTTGATCCGCCATAACTAAGAAATGGAAATGTTACACCTGTTATTGGTAAAACACCTGATATACCACCAACATTAAATACAGTCTGCACTGTCATAAACGTCGCAATTCCATAACAACAAAGTGAATGGAAAGTTTCTTTACTTTTAGAACCAATAAAGATAATTCGTCCAATCATACTGAAAAGTAATATTAAAATAAAAAATACCATCAATAATCCAAGTTCTTCACCTGTAATTGCTAATATAAAATCAGTATACGGTTCTGGTAGATAGCCTCGTTTTTGGATGCTATTTCCTAGTCCTGCACCAAAAATACCACCATTACTTAATGCATAATATGAATTTACCAGCTGTTGTCCAGTTGATTGCTGATATTTAAACGGATCATTGAATCCACTAAATCTTTTAGCCATATATGCTAATGGACCACCAGAATCTGGAGAAACAGATTTTAATTTTGATAATAATATCATTAAAGTACCCATGCCACCAACAGAAATTAAAGAAGTTATTCCAATTGAATACCCACTAGCCAAAATAATGATTAATACTGCACTAAAATTAATAATAAACCCACCCACATCTGGTTCAACCAAAATTAAAATGAGTGGTAAGGCTACTGCAATCGCATAGATAAAACGACGTTTATTTCTACCCTCATAACTTAATTCTTTATTTTCACGGAATGCAACTTGTTGCGCCATAAACAAGACTAAAAAAATCTTGCTGATTTCTGCGGGCTGAATGTTAAAAGAGCCAAAGTTAATCCATCCTGCTGCACCATTAACTGTTTTACCGCTAAGTACTACGTATAAAAGTAGCAGAATGGACACTGCACCAAATAATATTATAAATCCAGAACTTTTAAAAAAATTAACCTTCATTGAATATATAAGGAAAGCAACTAGCAATCCTAAAATGGCAAAAAGCAATTGTTTTTTTAAATATGTCGTTGGATCGCCACCCGCCATTTGAACCTTATATGAACTAGCAGAATAAACCATGACCACACCAATTCCGGATAATATGATATACGGTATAAAAATAAAATAATCAAGATATTGTAATTTTTGTGTTATTCTTTTTAAAATTTGCATTTTTAATCCAACTTATTTCTTCATTTTTTCAAATTTAGTACTAAAGTGTCTATTCGAAGTTACTTCAAGATTCTTTATCTGCTTCTTTTCAGTTTTTTCTTCAAACAGAGCACACTCCAACACAAAATCTACTTCACGAGAAAAACGAACAATTAAGTATCAACTACTTCTTAAAATGTAACATAACCAAGCTAGTAAAATGTATTTCGCTGTTTCCAGATAAATTTATTTATTTTATCTACATTTTCTTGCAAAGTGACCATCACATTTTCTTTAGAAATGTTGTTTTTCATCGATTTTATTCTCTCGTGACTCCTAATAGTATACCATATTACTATTTATCATGATTAAAAAAAAGAGTTGAAAATGAACTTAATCATTTTCAACTCTTTTTAAATTAACCTTTTTTTGAATCTGTTTTATGTTGTTTTTGAGCTTTTTCACGCATATTTGTATCTAAGATACGTTTACGTAAGCGTAAATTATTTGGTGTGATTTCTAATAATTCATCCGTGTTCAAGAATTCCAATGATTCTTCAAGAGTAAGAATAGTTGGTTTCTTGATTGAGGCTGTTTGATCTTTATTAGAAGAACGAACATTACTCATAGCTTTTCCTTTAGTAATATTTACAGAAATATCACGTTCACGGCTACTTTGTCCAACAACCATTCCTTCATAAATATCAGTAGTAGGTGTTACATAAATTGTTCCACGTTCTTCAATACTCATAATTGAATATGTTGTAGCTTTTCCTGAATTAATAGAAACTAATGCGCCATTACGACGACCAGGTTCCCAGTTACGGATAACTGGTTTGTATTCAGAGAAAGTATGATTTAAGATACCGTATCCACGAGTCATTGAAAGGAATTGTGAATCATATCCAATTAAACCACGAGTAGGAGCTGAGAAAGTTAAACGAGTTTGGCCGTTATTACCGGTCTCCATGTTAATCATTTCACCCTTACGTTGAGCCATTGTATCAATAACACCACCAGAATATTCATCAGGTGTATCGATTTGGACGCTTTCAAATGGTTCTTGCATCTTGCCTTCGAATTCACGGTAGATAACTTCTGGACGTGAAACTTGAATTTCATAGTCTTCGCGACGTAAAGTTTCAATTAAGATTGATAAATGTAATTCTCCACGACCTGAAACAACCCAAGCATCTGGAGAATCTGTATCTTCAATTTTCAATGAAACATCAGTATGCAATTGTAATTTAAGACGATCTTCCATCTTTCGAGCAGTAATGTTTTTACCATCTTGTCCAACAAATGGTGAATCATTCGTTCTGAATGTCATTTGTAGTGTAGGTGGATCAATACGCATTAATGGTAATGCTTCTTGATGATCACTTGGTGTTACAGTTTCACCAACGAAGATGTCATCCATCCCTGAAACTGCAATTAAATCACCGGCTTTAGCTTCATTAATTTCAACACGATCTAAACCGAAGAAACCAAAAAGTTTTGAAACACGGAAGTTTTGAACTGAGCCGTCAAGTTTAATAACAGAAACTTGATCACCAACAGCAATTTTTCCACGGAACACACGACCAATACCAACACGACCAACATATTCATTATAATCCAACATTGAAACTTGGAATTGTAATGGTTCGTCACTGTTATCAACTGGTGCAGGAATTGTATTTATAATTGTTTCAAAAACGTCATCCATAGAATGTTTTTGAGTTTCGATATCTGGATCCATACTTGATGTACCATTGTATGCACTAGCATAAATAACAGGGAAATCAAGTTGTGCTTCATCAGCACCTAATTCAATAAACAAATCAAGAACTTCATCAACAACTTCTTGTGGACGAGCACCCATACGATCAATTTTGTTAATAACAACGATTGGTACTAATTGTTGTTCTAAAGCTTTTTTCAAAACAAAACGTGTTTGAGGCATTGTTCCTTCAAAAGCATCAACGACAAGTAAAACACCATCAACCATTTTCATGATACGTTCTACTTCACCACCGAAATCGGCATGTCCAGGTGTATCTAAAATGTTAATTTGTTTGTCGCCAACTCTAACAGCAGTATTTTTTGATAAAATTGTAATACCACGTTCTTTTTCAATATCATTTGTATCCATGGCACGGTCACTAATTTCTGAATGGCCATCCAATGTATCTGATTGTTTTAATAATTCATTAACTAATGTCGTCTTACCGTGATCGACATGGGCGATAATCGCAATGTTACGAATGTCATCTCTTGTTTTCAAGTTTGTTCTTCCTTTCGTTGGAGCCTTAATATTTTTACGAATAATAACTACAGTTCACTATTATAGCAGACAATTAACACACTTACTAAAAGTTTTCATACTTTTTCATAAATAAATCGCATAAAAAAACTGCGACTTGTTAGTCACAGCCACAACGCGATTCTACTAAAAACTATTTAGTAGTTTTAAAATGTCCTCTTGTGCGTTTTCCGTTGCTATTAATACATCTGCTGATTGTAACATATCGAGCTCTAACCCGTCAATTGTTTTCACGGTGATACCAAGAGTTTCCGCCAATATTTTACCGGCTGCAAAATCCCATGGTTTTAAGTGAGAAACATAACCAATTTCTTGTCCACGTAATATGTGAACAAACTCAATACCGGCACTTCCATAAACCCTAGCACCTGAACTATGTTGAACAATTGATTGTAAATGCTTATAGTCCATCATTAACATAGGTGAGCTACAACCTAGCAAGCCATCCTTAAGTGCTATATTTTCAGGCTTTTCAAGTTTTTTATCGTTGGCAAAGACGCCCCTATCTGGCCCACCAGAATATAAAACATTATTCATTACATCCATAATGAATCCCAATTTTCCAATACCGTTTTCATAAATACCAATCATAATCGCGAAATGATCTTTCTGTTTGACAAAATTCATTGTGCCATCAATTGGATCAACAATCCAAACAGTACCATCTAAATTTGTTACATCATCCCCAAAACCTTCTTCACCTAAAATTTTGGCTTTCGGATCAAAGGTACGAATTTTGTTTACTAAAAATTTTTCAGTCTGTTTATCCATATTAGTTACAAGATCAACTCGACTACTTTTTGTTTCAACAGACAATGGATTTCCAAATGCATGAATAATATTTTCACGTGCCTCTGTCAGCCAACTTTTAACCTGATAATTAACCTCATCAATATTCAAATCATAACCTCCCTATTGGTTAATTTTAATAACGTCCCTTGTACTCTCTCTTGCAAATTTCATTGTACGATAAATACTAAAACCTGATTCATCTTCGTACGATCTGCCTATTTGTTTTTCCTCCATTTTGGAAGGAACAATTTTTTTAAACTCACGATAATTATAAAGCAATTCTTCTCGATCAATACCTGTAGAATTTGCTAATTCTATTGCTTTATAGAATTCACTGACAGAGATAATTTCTTCAGTAGTCCAATGTGCTTCTAATGGGTAATCAATTTTATTATTCATAATTTAGTGTGTTAAACTCCCTTTATTTTTACTTTATTTAATTATTGAATTAATTTTCAACTAATACTTTCAATATACTTGAAAGTAATTACTATGTTTCATTTTACAGCAATCCATTAAAAACTAAAAGAAATGAAACATAACTATTAATTTTCAAATGGCCTACAGATATGATTATTTTATGCTACAATGTACCGTAGAATATTAATTTGGAGGTACTATTTTGATTAAAATAACAATGAAAAATATCATTCGTGAAGGTAATCCAATTTTACGAAATCGTTCAAGCGAAATGACTTTTCCGCTTTCAGATGATGATAAACAACTCGCACATGATTTAATGGAATTTTTAGAGAATAGTCAAAATGAAGAAATAGCTGAAAAATATCATCTACGCGCAGGTGTTGGCTTAGCAGCTCCGCAATTAGCAATTTCTAAACGAATGACTGCTGTCTTAATCCCTGGCCCAGAAGGTGAAGAGCCCACACTTAAACAAGTGTTAATTAATCCTACTATTTTAAGTCAGTCAGTTCAAGTTGCTGCACTTTCAGAAGGTGAAGGTTGCTTATCAGTTGATAGAGATGTCCCTGGATATGTGCCAAGAGCTGATCGGATTACACTTCGTTACTTTGATATCGAAGGTACACAACATAAAATCCGCTTGAAAAATTATGAAGCAATTGTAGTCCAACATGAAATTGATCATTTAAATGGTATATTATTCTTTGATCATATTAATACTGACAAACCATTTGCTATACCGAACGATGCTATTATGCTTGAATAAATAACTAAAGAGTTTCTCCAATAATTAATTTATTGAAGAAACTCTTTTTATTTCACTTTAAACATACTGTTTGAACTATACCTTTTTTAAATCTTTAGTATACATAATTGTCTCAACATTAACCAAATGTGCTACCTCTAAATGTAAAATACCGTCTAAATACCAAAGATCTGTTACTTCAAATGCCGATTTTGCTTCGACACTTTTTTTAACCAGGTTCATCATTTCAAATTCTTCAAATAAATTGAAAAAAATGTTTCTTATTTTCCCGATATTCTCTTCTGAAGGAGACTTCATCTGAAATTGATACTCAAATACCATGACCCTCTTACCCCAAACCTTTGAAACAATTTCTGTAACCCTTAGTATTTCAGAATTAATACCATATTCATTACCATGTAGTCTATTTAAAGCAAATTCAACCGCATTATCTGTAATAAGTTTGCTTTTATTTTTAAGAATAGTAATCTGTCTATTTCTTTTCAGACGGTTATAATTTAAAATTATGATGATCATTAAAACCACTACAGTCACTATTTTAACTACCAACCACATTTATAAAACACCACTCTTCCTTATACGATAACTTTTCATAATTATAACATGTCTGTTAAATTTTATCCTTTATAAGTCTATTCAAATCGGTCTATTCTATACTTAAATAATAATATATGATAAAATATAAATTATATGTTGTGCAGACAACCCCCAGTTCGGTTTCTAATTTCCATTTCAAATCATTTTAACCAAAATGATATCAATTTAATTTAAAGGAGTTTTACAAATGATTTTTAAAGTTTATTATCAAGAAACACAAGATAGAAATCCACAAAGAGAAGAAACAAAATCACTTTTCCTTGAAGCAAGTTCTGAAATTGAAGCTCAAAGTATTGTTGGTCACCAAACAACACATAACATTGAATTCATTGAAACATTATCAGATAAAGCTTTAGCATATGAAAAGGAAAACCCTACATTTAAAATGACGGAGTTTTCTGAATGAAAAAGATAAATGTTAAAAATAACGAGACTGGTGTTTTTGCAGTCGGCGGATTAGGTGAAATTGGTAAAAATATGTACGGCATCCAGTTTCAAGATGAAATTATCGTCGTCGATGCAGGAATCAAGTTTCCGGAAGATGAGTTATTAGGAATTGATTACGTTATTCCTGATTTTCAATACTTAGTTGCCAATCAACAAAAAATTAAAGCATTAGTTATCACCCATGGTCATGAAGATCATATTGGTGGTATTCCCTATTTATTAAAACAAATTAATGTCCCAATTTATGCTGGACCATTGGCTTCAGCATTAATCAAAGGAAAATTAGAAGAACACGGGTTACTTGCCACAACAGAAATGCATGAAATTGAAGAAGATACTGTTCTTAAATTCAGAAAAACGAGTGTGTCGTTCTTTAGAACAACTCATTCAATTCCTGATACTTTAGGTGTCGCAATCAAAACGCCATCTGGTAACATTGTAGTCACTGGGGACTACAAATTTGATCTAACACCTGTTACTAATCAGCCGCCCAACCTTCAAAGAATGGCTCAACTTGGTGCTGATGGTGTACTTTGTCTACTATCTGATAGTACAAATGCAGAAATTCCTAATTTTACAAAATCAGAAAGATTCGTTGGTAAATCAATTCGACGAATTTTTGAAAAAGGTGAAGGCCGCATTATCTTTGCTACTTTTGCTTCAAATATTTCCCGAGTACAACAAGCTGCTGAAGCTGCTGTTGCCAAAGGCCGTAAAATCGCTGTCTTTGGACGTAGTATGGAGGCAGCAATTGTTAACGGACGTGAATTAGGATACTTAAATATTCCAGATGATGCCTTAATTGATGCACGTGATATTAATTCATTACCCGCAAATGAAATTTTAATTTTATGTACGGGATCACAAGGTGAACCAATGGCAGCTCTTAGCCGTATCGCTAATGGGACTCATCGTCAGGTTTCTATTCAACCTGGTGATACTGTTGTTTTCTCAAGTTCTCCAATTCCTGGTAACACAATCAGTGTAAACCACGTTATTAATGAACTTTCAGAAGCTGGAGCAACTGTTGTCCATGGTAAAGTAAATAATATTCATACTTCTGGTCATGGTGGCCAAGAAGAACAAAAATTAATGCTCAGTTTGATGAAACCTAAGTATTTCGTCCCTGTCCATGGTGAATATAGAATGCTTAAAATTCATACTGGATTAGCTGAACAAATTGGCGTTCCAAGAGAGAATAGCTTTATTATGGAAAATGGTGATGTCTTAGCTCTAACTAGTGATTCTGCTCGAATTGCTGGTCATTTTGAAGCTGATGATATTTATGTCGATGGTTCAGGAATTGGTGATATCGGTAGCGCTGTCCTAAATGATCGACAAGTCCTTTCTGAAGAAGGCCTTGTTGTTGTCGTTGCAACGATTGACATGAAAAAACATGAAATTCAAGCAGGACCAGATTTATTATCTCGTGGATTTGTCTATATGCGCGAATCAGGAGAATTAATTAATCAAGGTCGTCGTCGCTTATTCCGTGTCATGAGTCGCTTATTAAAAAATGATAAAATTACAGAAGCCATGATTAATGATGCAATCGTTGATGACTTACAAAAATTCTTATATGAACAAACTGAACGTAAACCAATGATTTTACCAATGTTAGTTATCGTTTAACAAAAATAGCTCAATATTCTAATTAGAATATTGAGCTATTTTTATATAATCAAAATTTATCTTTAAATCCTTTTAAATTTTAGTTATAATTATTAGTATTAATTAAGGAGGGAAGTTCATGAATCAATATTTCATTATCGTTAATGAGTCTGCTGGAAGTGGTCGTGCTAAACAAATTTGGCAATCTATTGAAAAAAAATTAATTTCTCAAAATGTCTATTTTAAGGCCCATCTGACAGACTATATTGGTCATGCTTCCCTTCTAACGGAAAATTACGCCAGACATTATCACCCCATCGAAACAGACAATAATCAAATTATACTAGTTATTGGCGGCGACGGTACTTTAAATGAATGTATCAATGGTGTTAAAAATGCGAACACATTTGATATCCCAATTGCCTATATTCCTGCAGGATCAGGAAATGATTTTGCTCGAGGTGTCGGTATCCCCAAATCTCCACTTGTAGCTCTTGAACAAGTATTAAACACAACTTCACCTAAACTATTAAACTTAGGTGTCATGCACGAATTATCACGGCATGAAAAAAAATACTTTATAAATAATGTTGGCGTAGGTTTCGATGCGCAAATAGTAAGTATCGCAAATCAATCAAGTTCAAAGAAACTATTGAATAAACTTCATCTAGGATCGCTTACTTACTTAAGCGCCCTATTAGGAACTTTATCAAGACAAGCTGCATTTCCCATAACTGTCCGGGTGAATGGCCATCAAGAATTTTATCAAAATGCCTTTCTTGTAACAACATCAAATCATCCCTACTTTGGTGGCGGTGTTCCAATTTTACCAATGGCAGATCCGACAAAAAATAATTTAGACTTAATTATCATTGAAAAACCTAGTGCACTAAAATTAATCTATCTAGCCATTTTACTGAAATCTGGTAAACATATTAACCAAAAAGGTGTTCACCATTTTACATCAGATAAAATTAAACTTTCCGTTGACTCTTTAGAGTACGGTCAAATGGATGGTGAAGACCTAGGAACCCGTTTCTTTGAAATTGAGTATAGCGTCTTATCATACCCATTTTGGATTAACTAAAAAGCCTATATATCTCATTTAATTGAGATATATAGGCTTTTTCTATGGTCGGCTATTCTCCATTCCAATCATTGGATCAATTGAACCATCCATAATATTGTCGTTAGTTAAAATAAATTTTTCAATTAAAGTTGGAACAGGCGGAGCTATTTTAATAGATTTTTTAGCTAGTTGGCTCTCTTTAATCGAATCATCAACTTTTTTAATATCACCATCAAAAATCTGTTCAATTCGTAATAATAACGTTGTTTTTCTATTGGCTGATTCATTCTCAACACATTCTTCAAATGATTTTTCTTCGCCAAGCAAAATCAATAACTGGCTAGCACGGGTAATTGCGGTATACAGTAAATTACGTTTAAGCATTCGCTTATACTGCGAAACCATTGGCAAAATAACCATTTTAAACTCACTACCTTGAGACTTATGAATAGATGTGCAATATGCCAAAGTTATTTTTTGCCATTCATTTCGCCTGTAAGTCACTTCTGTTTGATCAAAAGCAATAACTAGTTCGTCTACCTTATCTTCGCTATCTTTGGCCAATGTAATTCCTACAATCTTACCTATATCTCCATTAAAAACATTATTTTCAGGACTATTAACAAGATGTAACACCTTGTCACCAATTCTAAATTTTTGATCTCTAAAAAGTACTTCTTTTTGTCTACTATTTTCAAGTGGATTCATAATATTTTGTAACATTTCATTTAAACGATTAATTCCCGCCGCACCTCGATACATTGGTGCCAGAACTTGAATATCACTTGAAGTGAACCCTTTATTCTTAGCTCGTTCAACAACCTGTTTAATAATTGATTCAACTTGAAATTCACGACTCGCGAAAAATGAACGATCCTTTTGATTCTGTGTAAAATCAGCAGGTAATTCACCTTTTTTTATTGAATGTGCGAGTGAAATTATTGATGACCCATCACCTTGACGATAGATATCCGTTAATTCTTTTCGCTCAAGATAGTCACTTTTCAATAAATCATAAAATGTTTGCCCAGGACCAACAGAAGGCAATTGATCTTTATCACCTACAAAAATGACTTTCATATCTGTAGGTATTGCATTCATTAATGTATTCAATAAATACGTATCAACCATCGACATTTCATCGATAATTAATAAGCCACCTTCTAAATCTTTCGTTTCAACATCATTATTCGATTCTCTTCCAGTTAGTCCTAAGAGTCTATGGATTGTACTGGCAGGTAATCCAGTCGTTTCAGTCATTCTTTTTGCTGCTCGCCCAGTAGGTGCAGCTAAAAGAATAGGAAATGTTTGTCCTTCTCCATAACTACTAAGATCGAGCGAAAAGTCATTTAATTCCGCAAATAACTCCACGATACCATTAATAACGGTTGTTTTACCCGTTCCTGGGCCACCTGTTAATAAAAATATCTGTGAATTCATAGCCGCCCTAATGGCATTAATCTGTGACTCACCATAATTCATATCAAGTTTTTTTTCAATCTTACGAATTGCTTTATCAATATCTTTTTCTGCTAACTTACCTTTTTCTTGCCCCGATGAAAGTAATCTTTTTAAATGTTCAGCAATTTGGTATTCTGCATGATACAGATTTTTTAAATAAATACGCTGTTCATCACCGACAACGAGTCCTGATTTAGCTAAATTAATGAGTTCTTTTGAGATTGCCTCAGGGTTTATTCTGACTCTTCGACTACTCTCTAATAATCGTAAAGATGCTTCCAACAACGGCTCTGCAGTCGCATAGGTATCGCCATCTTGTTGACATAAATCATTGATACTTTGCAAAATACCTGCTTGTATTCGACCTGAAGAATCAGCTGCAAATCCTAATTCTCCAGCAATTTGATCTGCCTTTTTAAAGCCAATATTTTCAATATCATTTACTAGTTGATATGGATTTTCTTGAATAATTTCAAGGGTTTTTTCTTTATAAGTTTGATAAATAGTTGCGGCTAATTGACTACCAAATCCAAAACCATTTAATCCAATAATAATTTGTTCCATCCCATTATTTACTCGAACAGTCTCTAATATTGTTGTTTTCTGCTTGTTTGATAATTCTAATGAATCAAGTACAGTATCATCTGCTAATATTTTATCAATTGTTTTCGTTCCTAACTTTTCAACAATTGATTCCGCAGTCTTTTTCCCAATCCCTTTAAATTCTGAGCCAGATAGATAGGTAATAAGCCCCATTTTTGAAGTAGGTGTTTCATTTTGATAATTACTCGTTTGAAATTGTTTCCCATATTTGGGATGCTCAACTTGTTGACCATAGAAGCGGTACGTAGATTCCTCTTTAATGTCAGCAAAATTACCAGTAACAACAACCTCATCTTCAGGCCATTCCAAATTACTTTCAATACTGTGAATTAGAATCACTTTATAAAAACTATCTTGGCTTTGAAAAAATATGGTTGCAACCTTACCAACCAAGTAAGCTTGTGTTTCATCACTTTGAGGATCATCATTAAATAAATTTAGTTTCTGAACAACCATTATTTCACATCCTCTTTATTTATCACGTAATTTTATAAACGATTCTATTTCACTTAATCTTTGTTTTTGTGCCTCAAAATAGGCCTGATTGGCTATTTTTGAACGATCAAAATAAGTATTGAATTCAATTCCTAAAACCATATTAGCTAAGCCTCGTTGAAAATTAGCCTTTGCATTATTTTCATCTATTTTAAGAACTAAGTCATAATATTTACCAGCATTTTCAAACTGACCCAATGCTAAGAAAATATCGCCAATTAATTCGTTGGCGTCCATATTTTTAGGATTTATTTCTTGAGCCGTAATCGCAAATACTAATGCTTGTTGATACAGCTCTTGAGCCATATATGATTGTGCTAACATTAAAAAAGCTGTTTCTTTCAACTTTTGATTAGTTACTTTTTGAAATGATTGAATTGCTTCAGAATACAGTTCTGCCTCGTAAAACACGTTACCAAGACCATATTGTAATAAATCAACTTGTTCATTTTTCTCATCAAAATATCCAATAGCTTTTTTATACAGTTCTTCCGCCTGAGGGTAGTCTTTTACTTTTGTTAAATAACTACCTAATTCATAATAAGCCGTTTGATTATTAGGTTCTTTTTCAACCTTTTCAACTAATTGATGAATAATATGTTTTGATTCTGCTTCTTTTTCTTCTCTCTTACCCATTATTACTCCTTAAACGACATCACTTTCATCGCGTATTCTATCCAAATAACTAGTATCATTCCATTTAACTAATTTAAATTCGGTTCCATTTTGTGTTTCCAAAATAGTCGTACTAGTATTCGATAAGCCACCTTGTTTACGGAAGTCTTTCAGCGGTACTCCTAATAAATCGTGAATCAAGGCACCAAGCGCCGCACCATGACTAACAATGATAATATTTGCATCTATTTTATTTTGGTCAACAATTTTTTTAATTGTTGGAACCATCCGCTTTAATAAAGCTTGAAATGTTTCGCCATTAATATTTTTAGGATCATATTTATCGGGATGATTACGGAAGGCATCGAGTTCCTCAGGATACTGAACAGCCACATCTGTAAACTTCATGCCTTCCATTTTCCCTAAATGAAATTCTTCTAAGTTATCATTCAAAATAACATCCAAATTTTGGTTTAGGCCTGTATTAATTAAATTTGCTGTGTCCTTTGCACGCTTAATAGGACTTGAATAAATAGCATCAAATTTTATTGATTTAAGTGCTTTGATTAATTGTTGTATTTCTATGTAACTTTGTTCAAGTAAGGGTGAATCTCCATTCGCACCTTGGTATCGTCCCTCAAGATTCCATTCTGTTTTGCCATGTCGAATAAAATATATATTAGTCATCAGTCAATAAGACCCCTTCGTTTTTTCATCTCTATTATATTATGCCACAAATATAAAAAGGCACAAACAAAATATTTGTTTGTGCCTTAACTATTATAAATTCAATTTAAACATATTGTAATTGTTTTGATCCCTCAGTTGACTTTTTAAATGCAGCGTCAATGATACCACTACCTAAGCATTCTGCGCCATCGTAAAAGACAACAGCCTGTCCAGGTGTAATAGCACGTACTGGTGCATCAAATTCAACTGTAGCTTCTGTACGGTCATCATTTAAATGAACCGTCACACCAACATCAGTTTGACGGTATCTAAACTTAGCAGTGATATGGAAATCATTGCCAAAGCGATCGATTGGTGCCATAAAACTTAACTCTGATGCTTCAAGATAATCGGCATAAAGTAAATCATTATGGTAACCTTGTCCAACAATCAATGTATTTGTTGCTAAATCTTTACCTACAACGAACCAAGGATCGTTACCTTCACCCGTACCACCAATACCAAGACCTTTACGTTGACCAATTGTATAATTCATAAGACCATAATGCTCGCCCATTTTTACACCGTCAACAGTCATCATATTACCCGTTTGTGCTGGTAAATATTCACCAAGGAACTTTGTAAAGTTTCTTTCGCCGATAAAACAAATACCTGTTGAATCTTTTTTCTTAGCAGTTGAAAGTCCAGCTTCTTCAGCAATTCTTCTAACTTCTGGTTTTTCAATGTTTCCAATTGGGAACATAACTTTTTGAATTTGTTTTTGTGATAATTGACTCAAGAAATAAGTCTGATCTTTGTTACTATCATCCCCACGTAACATATGCATAATACCGTCAGCATCTTGCTCAACTTGTGCATAATGTCCCATTGCGATGTAATCAGCATCAAGTTCCATAGCATAATCGAAAAATGCTTTAAACTTAATTTCTTTATTACACATCACATCTGGATTTGGTGTCCGACCCTTTTTATATTCATCCAAGAAATATGTGAATACGCGATCCCAATATTCTTTTTCAAAATTAACGGAATAATAAGGAATTCCAATTTTGTTTGCTACTTTAGCAACATCTTTGTAATCTTCTGTTGCAGTACAAACACCCATTTCGTCCGTATCGTCCCAGTTTTTCATGAAGACACCAACTACATCATAACCTTGTTGCTTTAATAAATAAGCAACAACTGATGAATCGACGCCACCACTCATCCCAACAACGACACGAGTTTTACTATTATCTGGCATACTATCACCATCATTTCAATTAGATTCTGAAAAAATCTACGATTTGAAGGTCGCACTATTTCAGTAAGTACTATTATACCAATAATATATACTAATACAACCCTAGTGTGTCATAATTTACTTTACTTAGTTTATACGATCATCAAATCCACTTATTTTAATAGATTCTATTCGTGATACCACTTGATTGGTACCATTAAGCATAGGCCCTTTAATAATACTTTCGCCTTTTTGTAAATTAGATAAAAGATATTGATATTGTTGATTACTGTCTTTATCTAAAGATAGCGTGTTCGCAATAAGTTTAACTTGGTCTTCCAATGGTAAAAAATTAACTTGCTCAGATGCATTATAGACACTACTGATATCACCCTTAATAGCTGATATAGATTGAGTTGCAAAAATTCCTGACCAACCGAATTTTCTTCCTTCTTTTAAAATTTTAACAGTTGGAGAGTTATCTTTAAAATTTAAATTTTGTATTTCATCAAGTACCACTGGAATTGGATTTTCTTCTGTATTTCCAATACTTTGAAGATAATTAAACAAATCCCAAAGTACAAATTCAGTAATAACTTTTTGTATATCATGTTGAAATCCTTTTAATTGAAAAATATGAATAGTTCCATCTTTATTTAAATATGACTCCCAGTTTTTGGAATCTTTAGTATAAGTGAAAGGATTTGAACTCAATAACATATCTAGTCTACCTACTATTTTTAACCCATCCTTGAATTCATCTTCGTCACTTAATATATTTTTTAAATGTAAAAAGGTAAATGATTTACCGTTTCTTGCATAACCATCACTTATTGCAGTTTTCAATGAATACCTTTGCTGAGTGCCTAACTCAAAAACGTTATCTAACATTTGAGATACTCGGTCTGCCATATCATTTACATCTTCAGTAATAAAGGTTCCACCACCATAATCTATTTCTTGAAGATTAAATGGATTTATAGGTAATTTATCCCCCGCTTTAACTAAGTGAAATTGAATTTTATTATCATGTCTCATTTTGCTAACAAAATTTTTATCCAATTGATTTTCCAAAAATCCATCAGTATAATCAACTACCAAACTATTAATATTTTTATTAGCCAACTCATACAGTAATGTTTGAACAAAGTAAGTCTTCCCCTGCCCAGACTTACCCGTAATAATCATGTGCCTATTTGAAAGCCCTGGATTTCCATACTCCCAATAAGCTTCATCAACACTACCTTTTTTAACGCCTAATTTAATTCTAGTTTTTTCAGAAAATGTATTTTCAGGATATTCTATTTCAAAATCAGAAAGTTCATTTATATTCGAATATTGACTTTGACTTTCATTTATACTATTTATAGATTTAATTTCGTTGTTATCTTCAAAATTTTTTTTATCCTTATTTTCACAATATTCATAAGCTGACTCTGTATCTAATTCTTTGTTTATAATAATATTTTTTCCTTTATCAGTATCGATAGTTTCTTGATAACTATCATCATGCAAAATATTTTTTAAAAGGCTTTCTTCCGGAAATCCCAATTTTCCACTTTTAATTTCTGAGATGATTTCATTTAATCCCTTACTTGCATAAATGTATGCGTCACCCTCAGGAAGTTTAATTTCAGTTATATTCTTACCGCCTAATTCCTTTCTAAGAATTCTCCGACTATCATTTCTATCACCAAATGAAACAATGAAAGCCTTGCCATAATATTCGTTTAATTCATTTGAAATTATAAAATCATTATTCAATAACTTATCATCATTATCTTGAATTTTTTTATATAGTTCTGCATTTATTAACTTGTTATTAAACATTTTTTTTAGATTAGCTAAATATATTGTCATAAAAAAATTACGGTAATATTCGGATTTAAATTTATTTTCATCCCTCAGCGCCTCATTTATTGTTTCTGCCGTATTAACCGCCTGCAACGTTGCCTTAGATATAACATCCGAATGGTTCTGTCCAACTTTAACTTCGACAGGAAACAAATGAATTTTTAAATTTTCTCCTACTTCAACACCCATGAATAACAGATCATCACTTGTAGCTCCTGTCATTCCTAGATTTTTTGCTGTAAATAATCCTTCTTTTTGGCTCATGCCAACCATTCCAGAAACTCTTAATATCTCTTCTAGCGATATGGGCACCCAAATAATATTCTCAGTTTCTAAAATACCCATTAATTCTTTATACGCCGAAATAATACTTAACTTTTCCCTCACTATATTGTGATTCGTTTTATCTCCGATAATTTTTAGAAGCCATTCTCCATTAATAATGTTAAATGATTTAATAATATTTAAACTTGTTTCTTTATTTTTAATTATAGTTTTGTCATATCTTTCTATCTTATCATTGATAATTAAACTATATTGTTCAATTTGGTTTGTAAAAGTTATTGACTCATAATTTGAAGTGTTACTTTGATCTGTATAATGAATAATATATAAATCATTACGTTCCGAAAAATAATCCAAACTGATATCTGGATCCAATAACGTTACCCAATTACTATTTTCCATAATATTCGTTAATATATCATCAAAATGACCATCTTCACTTTCAAAACTTGGAATGTTATTTACATTCGTAATTCCTGCTTGATAAACATTTGTTTCCGCATTGTTGGCTACACTAAATGCATTCCAATCATACATAAATTTGATCAATGGCCGATGTAAATATTTTGAATCCATATTTACACCGAATCCTTGTATAAACATTTTTTTATCAAGACTATATTTTTTACCACTTATTAGACCGCCTAAAGTATAATTCATTTCCAGCTTATCTGATTTAAAACTATTGGCATTACTCTCGACATCCATCTTATAAAATGAAACATGACTATATGGTTGTCTAACAAAATTATGATAAATATTAATCCGCGATTTTAATACTTTAATTACGTCTTCATTAGCATAATCATTAATTTTATCTCCCATAAATTTTTCAGAAAATAAATTTTCAAAATCAGCTGCCGTTATAATTTGATTAAATTGGTCATATATTGGATTAAGAATTTTTTTATCGTTATTTATATATAAATTAACAGGATGCATATTTTCTAATTTAAACCCTTGTTTAGTATTTTGAAGCTGTTTTAACATAAAATCAATCGTACTCTTTAATATTGTTTTATCATCGTTAATATTATGCATTGAAGCATTTAATGCATAATCAGAACTTACTTCAAAAAGATAATGAAAATGCTTATAAAAATCTAACATTCTAGAAGTAATAATATTTCTAGAAATCGCTGATATTTTTGATTTTTTAAATTCATTAAAGAATAACCATCTAGGCGAACTATCATCAAAATTTGATTTTAATAGTCCCCCATTTTTTGATATATATGGAACTAATCCACTTGGATTTAACGTTCGAATAAAATTTTCAGGTATAGATTGAAATTCTGTCCTTTTTAATAACTCTAGTTGATATTTAATCAATACTGGATGTAAAGGTGTATAAGCTATTTCCCCATCGATTTCTACTGTACCCATTTTATATAAATCTTTTAATTCCAATGTAAGTCTTTCTTCGGAGATTTGATTAATTACTTCATCAAAATCATCACAATATTTATTAAGAGCTTTCAATAATTCTTGATCAAAATAACTTAAACTTAAAATAGTATTTCTTTCTTTTAATAGCTTACAAATAAGAATATAGTCTATTCTTATTTGTTCAGGTATCTGAACTTCAATACTAGTGACAATTGAATCATCTATTTTTGCATACAATATTTGTTGTTTAATAATATCTACTTCATAATTCAACAACTTCTTATTTTCACTAAAGACATAATATTTTTCTGTACCATTAATTATTTTAGCCCCATCAAAAATTAAACTTTCATTAGCCTTACGCCTATTTTTTTCTATAAACAAACCACTTCTGGGAACCGGCTTCTGACTATTATCTAAAATTGAAAATGGTATTTCAATGCCTTCATTAACTAGCTTAAATTCATTCTCACTTTCATCTGAATCAATATTTTCAAAATTAATATTTACACCCACTTCATCTGAAATAGGAATTACATTATATTTAATCTGATCATAATCAACCTCATCAATAAAATCTGTACCACCAATTATATAATTTTTTTCGTATTCTAACTGAATCTCCATCTTAGATTTAGTTATTTTTACACGATAACTCGATAATATATTATTAAATATGTCTTGAGAAAATGGTAAATAAATTATTTGAAATGTATATTTCTGTGCCTTTGAATGTTCATATGAGGTCTTAATTCCATATATATCCATCACATTGAAGTCGTTTACAATAATTTTTAAATTATTACCATCTGCAGTAAATTCAGCAGATTTCCCATCAATTATATGGCTCTTACTTTTATTAATTCTTGATGCCTTCACAGAATCATCAAAAGGAAGTTTTATTATCAATTGATTATTTTCATGATTAATATTATTTTTAAATATTAAAATAAATCTGTTTTTGTACTTAACAGAATTTTTATTTTCACCATTTTCTCTACTTCGGTCATATATAATTAAATCAGGATTAACTTTATTTATTTTATCTGATTGATAAATAATTGTATCTTTTCTTAATTCTTTTAATTTTTCTTTTCCTCTTTTTATTTTTGAAAAATCGACATCCATCCAAATATCCTTTTCTTTCAACATACTCATTGATTCTAAATCTGCTTGCGTGTAGTTAACTATTTTATCTTCAACAGTATTATATTCTTGCCAACCACCAATCTTTTGAAAATCTTGCTTATTTTCTCTTAATCTTTTTTTAATATTATCAGCATCATACGTTTGTATTTGTGTATCATAAAAATAACCCATATTTTTATAGTCATCCGGAGTAATCTCTGATTTTTCTAAAATTGAAAAAATACTGGCAAAATCTAATAATGTTAAGTTCATTGAATCTTCCAAAATTATATTCTTTTTAAACTCTTCTAATACTACTTGGTTAGCGTCCGATAACCCGGACTTTTCTATTTCACTTTTTAAATCGTGTTTAATTTTATCAACAGAAAAAGGCCCATTTCCGTGACTAACATTCATGGCTCCACCCGATATACTGTCAAGAATTTCAGTACACACGATAAAAAGTGCCGTATTTCTCCATATGTCAGATTGTAAACTAACCCTATTTCTAAGTGTTACTAAAAAATCTGAGTTCATTTTATCTGTTGCTGCAACAAATAATATGTTAACACCATTTATATTTACCACTTTACCATGGAACTGCACGTCCTTTTGATCAATTACAAAATCTTCAGTAGAAATAATATCATTCATTTCAAATGCATTATAGAATCTAACAACTTCATTATTTTGATCTAAATTCAAATAATACCTGCTACCAGCACTAATATTTTGGGTTTTAAACCATTTAAATAACCGTTCGATTAAAAATTTATAATATTGGTTTGACATATTGTGCATCCCCGCTATCGCTTAATTTTTCAAGAATATTCATTTTTTCATATGTTTCTACTAATTTTCTTTTAGAAATATTATCTAATGAAATTCCTCTATTACTCATTTCGGTAATAACATCTTTAACAAGCATTTTTTCTGAACCAACTATACCCGCTGTAATCACCAATACAGTATCATCAGTCATGTTTAAAACATTTCCAAGTCTACCACGTCTTTTTACAAAATATTTTACTGCTATTGCTTCAAAAGATTTAGAAAATCTAGATTTAGTTTCGTCGGATAAATTTTTTGTTAATTTTAATTTTAAAAGTTTTATATTATCCTTTATATTATTTTCAGATGACATGCTTATATCATCCTCCAAAAACTCATTTAAAAATTCACTTAAATTATTTCTAAGTTCTATTGAATATTCAAAATTTATATCTGTTAACTGAAATAAACTATAAAATTTTTCACTAGGAACTAATAAATTTAAATAATCTAATAAATCAACGTTAACTAACAAATCAGTTGCGTTTTCTTTAACTTGAGCATAACCTCTATCATTTGTTGGTCTTGAACCTGATATTTTTTCCGTATCAAGTGCAAAAAAAATATTTTTTTTATTAAACTCATCGAAGGTTCCAATATTCATTATTATTTGACTAATTATGAAAAAATAATAGTAGCTAAAAAATGTATCAATATTTTTCATAAAAAATGTTGTATTTTTCATAAAATTGTTCAAATCATGATTAAAATAATCTAAGAATATACTTTGGTCACCAATTGAAACAAATTTTTCTTTTTTTATATTATTATTAGTTAGTTCATGTAAATTTTCTATAATAATTTTTTCATAAAGATTGTGCTCATCTTTTTTATTTATAAATTCAATCCACATATTATTTTTCTCTAGCTCAAGTGTATAATTTAAAAATGCTGCAATCTTTAATTCTCCACTTGAACTTTTTTTTTCGTTCGACTTTTTATACGCCAGCAACTTGGGAATATAAATTTCATCAAGTGCCGAATTAGAAAATAATTTTAAAAATTTATCTTTATTACCTATTTTAGATAAATCAAAATCATCACTTATATCCTTATCAAAGGATTTAGTATCCTTTGATATCTCACCTTTGTTAATGCTAATCCTTGCTAAATTACCTATAATTGGTGCAAATCCATTTTCAAATTTTGCTCTCTCTGGCTCACGGGTCATAAACGGTAATAATTGTCCTGATTTATGATGATTATTTTTTATCTTTCCTTTATCCATTTCCAAATGTTTTTTTAAATTTTCTAATTCAATAGACATTATATTTTCACCTCTGATACTTCATAATCAATCCCATTATTCTCTATTTTATATAGATATCCATCATTTATATTACCAACAATAACAGTTTCATTGTTATTAGTATTCAGTAATATGTTAAATACAAAATTGTTAAAATTCATTGCCTCTGACCGTTCAATATTAGAAATAACATATCCATTATGAATTTTTGTCAATAGCACATAATCTTCAAAATCTATTTTAACAAAATATTCAGCTTCATTACTTGTATCTTTAAAACACATATTAATTTCAAACTTGTTAATTTCAAAATCTACATAGTTTAATCTTAATGGCACTGCAACTCTAGTTTTTAAACTCAAATTATTTATAAACGCGAATCCTTTTACAGTTTGACCGTTCCACCGTAATACATTGCTTTGTATCAATTTTGCCAACTCTTTAATTTGTCTTACATTTTTTGAAAGAATACTTAGAAAAGAAAAATAATTTTCATTATCAAATAACTCATTTTGATAATCTAATAAAAATTGAACTCTAAGAAATGTGTTAACTCGAATTTTATGTCTATCCGTATCTAATTTACCAACAGATTCTATAACTTTTTGAATTGCTCTTTCATTATCTTCAATTTTATCTTCAATTTTATCAACATACTCATCATCATAGTTGTATACCTCAACATTAAATTCATCAATTTTTTTATTTGAATTTCGTGATGGATCAAGAAAATAAATAGCTTTTAATATCTCAGACTTATTTTGGCTTTCAAATAATAAATAAGGTAAATATGATGTGTAATTACTTTTAATTTCCTTTGCTGGTATAATAATATCGTGAATAAAGTTCAATACATCTCGAGTGGAGATGATTATACCATTAGAAACTTGAATTCTTATCAATAAATATTTAATTGCTTCTTGGACTTTCTTATTTAAGAACAGCTCATAATTAATATGTTCAACTTTATCATAGCCATTTTCTAAATCATTTCTGTAAGCATTATAAAATGGATTATTTTCTTCTTTTAAACATATTTTTTTAAAAATTTGATCATAATATAAGCTGTTCACACCCGTCTCATCAATTTCAAAGTTTGCATTATTAAAAAATGAAATCACTGATACTTTTTTATCTTCTATATTTTCCTGATTATTTTTTTCTATATTACTCAATGCAATTGTAATTTCACTTAATGTCGAATCTGACTTTATTTTATGAAGTAATCTCTTAACTACCCCTAAATTAATAGCAATAATAACATGTTTATAACCTTCAATTTCATTCTTATTCTTTGTGAGAATATCCATTAACGAATCAATAGATGATAAATTAGGATTAATGCTTTCCGTTGCATCATTATGTATATATACTTTATTTTTTTTAAAAATATCAAAATATTGATTATTCATGTAAGATAATAGATGCGATTTTCCATCTCCTACATTTCCTACAATAAAAGTTAAAGAACTTTTTTCTCTCTGTATTTTATTAAGAATTATCTTCTCTAACCTATGTTGTATTTCTCGTTCTACGTGCATATATTCATTAAAAGCACTAAAATCACTTGCATCAATTACAGAATCTTTTGCTTCAAATGATAATTTTTTTAACATCTGTGCCAGAGCAGATTCTGTTATATTTTTATCTTTCTTAAATACATCAAAATATTGGTGTATTTCTTCTAACTTATTTATGTCATGAGTAATTGCAACTATTCTAAGTTTTTCAAAATCAATATCTGAAATTAACTTCTTACTTCTTAATTTCAATCCCAAACTATACAAATCATCTAACGAGAATTCTACCTTAGACCCTTCAAAAGATACTTCAAATTTTTTAATCAATATTTTATATAATGATTCTGCTTTCATCAAATATAAATCCATTATTTCATCTCCTATTGAATATAGTGAATACGCTTTATTATACCTTTTCAATCTAAAAACGTACATACAAAAACATCCTTATAATACTTCATAGTTAATATACCCTTATAAAATACTATTAATAATAATAAAAAAGGTATTGTCATTTTGACAATACCTTTTTCAAAACATCCCTATCAATTAATTGACCAATCACATAATCAAATTGTTCAGTTTCAGCTTTTTTATCTTCACCATGAAATATATTAACTGCTTTAAGTCCATTAGCAGTCGTCGTTGACATTTTAAATCCAGTTAATGACTTATCAACGATAACTTTAACTTTAATGCCCTTATTGAAAGGTGAATTAGGATCTAAAGATCTCTCCAATTGAAAATTACCTGCTTTAGTTTCTGCAAATCCTAAATCTCTTAACGTATATTTTTTTACATCAGAACTCAATTCATAAGTTACTGTATCTCCTAAAAGTTGAATACTTTTTTCAAATGCCATTATTAAATTCCCCCTATTTTTTCAATCTACCAACTATTCTAACTAATTGTACTATAAAAGTATCTATCTCTTCAGCTGTATTATCTTTTCCAAAACTCAATCGAATAGATTCTGTGACTCTCGGACTCTTTTCACCGTACATAGCCATTAATACATGTGAAGGTTCGAGATTACCAGCAGTACATGCAGAGCCACCAGAAACAGCAATACCTGCCAAATCTAACCGGGTCTGTAATACTTCAGTTTGAATACCTTTTATCCAAATATTAAAGACATGTTGTAAGTTATCATCTGAGAGTGTCCCATTAATTTCAAAATCAATATGGTTATCATCTAATCCCGCTATAATTTGCTTTTTGAAGCCTTGATACTTTAATTGTCGTACTTGTTTTTCATCATCTGAGATTAAAGAAACAGCTTTAGCAAAACCTGCAATTGCTGGTATGTTTTCTGTCCCTGCTCGTCTCTTGTCTTCTTGCTCCCCACCTTTAATAAAGGGAGGGAAAAATATAGATTCTCTTCTATAGAGAAAGCCTAAAAATTTAGGCCCATTCAATTTATGGGCTGATGTTGATAACATATCTATATGATCCTCATTAACATCTATATCCAGTAGTCCATAAGCTTGAACAGCATCCGTATGGAACCAAGCTTGATGATCCTTTAAAATCTCACCAACTTCATGAATTGGCATATGACTTCCCGTCTCATTGTTACCCATCATGATTGAAACAAGAATTGTATCATCTCTTAAAGCCTCTTTAAAATCGACTATATTGATAACACCATCTTCATTAACTGGTAAATAAGTAACTTCAAATCCAATTGATTCTAAATATTTCATTGTTTTTAAAATAGCCTGGTGCTCTACTGCTGTTGTGATTAAATGCTTACCTAATGTTTTTCTCTGAATAGCTGTTTGCATAATAGCCATATTATCACTCTCAGTACCACCACTTGTAAAGATGATTTCTGATTCTTTTGCATGAATACTATTTGCAATAATTTGTCGACTATCATCAAGCACCATTCGTGCTGAACGTCCAAATTGATGTGTACTTGAGGCATTCCCGAAGGTGCTCTTCATCATATCTGTCATCACTTCAACGACTTCATTTGCCATTGGTGTGGTTGCTGCGTTATCTAAGTATATTCCTGACATTAATTTAGTTTATCTCCTTTTAATTTAGCTTAATAATGATAGAATCATTCGTGCTGATTTTTGACCAGCTTCAATAATAAAATCATCAAATGTTTGTCCAGCTTCTTCATCGCCAACATCTGACATCGCTCTAACAATAGTGAATGGAATACCAAATTGGTGTGCTGCCTGACCAACTGCGGCACTTTCCATTTCACTACAAAGAGCATCAGGAAAATGATTAAGTATGACATCTGTCTGAGCTTGACTTGCTATAAATTGATCACCAGATACAATTAGTCCTGGTTTTATACTTAAATCATTTTCTTGAGCCGCTTTTTTAATTGCATCGTTTAAATTTGTATCTGCCAAGTATTTAGTTGGTTGTTGGGGTAATTGACCAATTTCATATCCAAAAGCTGTTGCATCAACATCATGATAGGCAACTTCTGTGGCTAAGACCACATCTCCAATTTTAAGTCCATTACCAATACCACCAGCTGAACCAGAATTAATAACGGCTGTTACTCCAAATTCTGCAATTAAAAGGGCTGTTGTCATCCCTGCTTGTACCTTACCAATACCAGATCTAACCAAAACAACTTCTTTTCCATTAATTTGGCCTGTATAAAATGAAATCCCGCCAATTTCTTTGTCTTTTCTATTCTCTAGATGACTTCTAAGCGAAAGAATTTCTTCCTCCATTGCACATAAAATACCGTAAATCATGTTGTTACCCTCCATTTTTTATTAATATCTAAGGTAATAAGAATAAAGCTAAAAATACAATTACAATTGCAATAACTAAAAATACAATTGTCCAATTCAAAAATTGGTTTAATTTACTTTTTTTATTTGTTTTTTCTGGTTGTTCTGAAGATGAGCTTCTTGTTGGATGTTCATCTTGGTATTCCTTTTCAACTCGTTGACGTTCTTTTTGTCGAAATTCAGGATCATTCTTTAATTCTTGTAATCTCTGATATTCACTTCTCGATAACTTTTTTTCATCATCCATGTAATTCACCTTTTAATCGTTCAATTTCCCAATGATTAACCGCTAAAATAGTTTTAACATCAGTTATTTCACCAGATTTAATTTTAGCTTGAACCTCATTAAACGTCAATTCGACTACATTTAAAAATTCATCAATATCCTGAGGTAACTCGTTATCTACATTTTCTAATCCAGTCGCATAGAATAGCGTTAAATATTCGTCCGCAAATCCTAATGCTGAATGAAACCCATATATTTCAGCTAAATGTTTAGCTTCATAGCGTGTTTCTTCATTCAGTTCACGTGTTGCAGTCTCGATTAAATTATGATCATCGCCATCAATTTTACCGGCCGGAATTTCTAATGATGTCTTCCTAATAGGTGCTCTCCACTGGTTAACTAGAACAATTTTTTCTTCATCCGTTATTGCTAATATACCTACAGCACCATGATGATGTACGATTTCTCTATTTGATTGTTCACCATTTGGTAGTTTAACCGTCTCATTAACAACTTCTATAACATGTCCTTTGAATATTAATTCTTCTGATAAAACTTTTTCTTCTAAATTCATTTAATTAACCTCGTTATTTTACTTTTCCTAGTTAAAATATTGTTTTAAAAAATGAGTTACTTTCTTTTCATACTCAACTTTATCTTTTGTAAATGACGTAGCATGTTTAGCACCATGTGCAATGAAAATTTCTTTAGGTCCTCTTGTCGCAGCATAATTTTGATAAATCATCTCAGTCGGAACAAATTTATCGTCACTACCATGAATAAATAACACAGGTAACTTATTATGATTTAATTGCTTAATTGAACTTGCTTCATAAAATGAGTAACCTGCTTTAACTTTTGATATCAGACTAGCAATAGGGATAATAGGGATTTTAGGTAACTTATACATCTGTTTCAACTGATAAGTTAACTCATCAGCCACACTTGTATAGCCACAGTCTTCAATAATTGCCTTAACTTGTGAAGGCAATTTTTTCTCTCCACTCAACATCATAACCGTTGCGCCACCCATACTAACACCGAATAGAGTAATTTTTGAATCTGTACCTTTATATTTAATTACTTTATCAAGCCACTGTAAATTATCTTTTCTCTCTAACCAACCATAACCAATATAATCACCTTGACTTTGGCCATGTGCTCTTGCATCTGGTGCAAGAACATTATAGCCTTTGTCATGATAAAAATGAATAAAGCGGACCATTTCTTCTTTCTTTCCCATAAATCCATGAGCAACAAATATTGTTTTATTAGTTTTACTTTCTGCAGGAACATAAATTGCTTTAAGCTTTAAATTATCTTCAGATTTGATCTGCCAATTTAATTTTTTAACTTGTTTTAACCAAGTGTATTCTTTCTTTAACTCAGCACTTTTAGGTTCTGAATTAATAAATTCCTTATTGGTTGGTGTCTCCGCATATTCAAATAAATAATAACTAATGCCAAAAATAACAAAGCCAATTATTATCAGCATTAAACAAATTCCAATGATCCATTTTTTCATTAAATTTCCTCAAGCGTTTCCCTTTATTTTAAATTAAAAAAAGGATAAAAGACAGTCATTTATGTCTTTTACCCCCATAAAATTACATAATACTTAATATAAACTTTAAATAAGCATCCTGTTCATTAGTTGATATCCATTTGGCCTTAGAAAAATCACCATTCAGAGCATCAGCTAACTCAATTGTTATATTCGCAACATTAGTTGCATTACCAATTAGAGACATCCAGTAATTGCCACTCTCATCTTGATGCACAACAGTTTTAACCATACCACCAGGATTTTTTACATTAATTTCAGTTCCAAATGGCACTTTACCTTCACTTAACAGAACAAACATTAAACTTGAAGCAGACATTGCTGTTCCACACGCATTAGTAAACCCAACTCCGCGTTCATAAGTTCTAACAAAAATTGATTTATTATCTAATTTTTCAACAAAACTAACGTTAACACCATCTGGAAAATACGGATTTTCACCGTTTAAATAAGTTGCAATTCTTTCAAGTTCCGGTCCTTGTAACGTTGTATGATCAACAAAAGTAATTAAATGCGGATTTGGTACCGAGACAGCTGAAAACTTTAACGTTTGTGAAAATTCAGGAATAATTTCATCTACCAATGTTTGTCTTTGTAAAAACATTGGTAACGTTTGTGACTCAAAACTAACAGGTGAAATTTCGACATTGTAAGCTGCAACGCCTGCCTGAAGATTTGGTGCTTTCTTAACATCTAAATCAGCATGCATTGTCTCAACTTTAAATTCTGTTTGTCCAAATTTAGTTTCTAAATAGCGCCCAACAGTTCTTAAACCGTTTCCACACATACTAGCCTCTGTACCATCAGCATTGATGACTCTCATTTGACCTAGAACACCATTATGACTTGATTTATCAACGACTAAAATGCCATCTGAGCCACCGTGTAATCCAGATTCTCGATCACACATTTGAATTGCTAAATTCTTTAATTTTTCATCTGATAATGCTGTCTCTAATTTAGTTTGATCTAAAAGAAAAAAATCGTTTTCTGATCCATGTACTTTTACTAATTCCACATTGAACACCTGCTCTCACTATAATTGTATACCTTACATATTACGCTATATTTTTAGGATTGTAATCAATTTGACTCAAAAAAAGGAATAACTCTACGTTATTCCTTTTTTGAAATATTTAATTTTCAAAACCTTCTGTAACTGCCTCTGGATAACCTTGTTCAACAATCGTTGCACAACGATGACAGAGCGTTGGTAACGCAGTATCCTCCCCAACATCAGTCTTAACCATACGACATCTTTGACAAACTTCACCGTTAGCTACTTCAACTTTAACAGCTAAGTTATCAAAATTAGTTGCATCTTCTGGAACATCATCAATAGATAAAATTTCTAAATCAGAAACAATCAATTGTTGACGGATATCCGTATCAAGTACGTTAAGTAATTCTTTATCAGAATCATTCACATATAAAATAACTTTTGCTTCAAATGATTTCCCAATTAATTTTGCATCACGCGCATCTTCCAAAGCCTTTAAGACATATGAACGAATTTTCATGAATGCTTGCCAATTTTCAACAATTTTAATTTCACCATCAAAATGGGCAACTTCTGGCATTTCACTTAATTGAACATATTCTTCTGGTTCTTTCAAATAGTCCCAAACTTCTTCAGTTGTATGTGGCAAGATAGGTGTTAATAACTTAGCCATTGTTGTTACAATCTGGTATAGAACAGTTTGCATTGAGCGTCTTTCAAAACTATCTTCAGCTTCAATATAAACGATATCTTTTGCAATATCTAAATAGAATGCTGATAAGTCATTTGAAATAAATGTAATCACTTTTTTGTAAATTGCTAAGAAATCATATTCAGCATAATCATCCAAAACCTCTTTTGAAAATGTATTTAATTTAATTAACATATACTTATCTGCTGATGCCAATTCATCAAATGCAATTGCATTTTCATTTGGATCAAAGTCAGTTGTATTAGCCAAAATAAATTTAAATGTATTTCTAATCTTACGATATGTTTCAGAGACTTGTTTTAAAATATCCATTGAAACAGCGATATCAGAAGATGTATCTGCTGATGCTGTCCATAATCGGATAATCTCAGCTCCTGATTGTTTAATAACTTTACTTGGTAAAATGATATTCCCAAGCGATTTACTCATCTTATGTCCTTTATCATCAAGTACAAATCCTTGTGACATCAACTGTTTGTATGGTGCAATTCCATTAGTTGCAACGGATGTAATAACACTTGAATTAAACCATCCACGATATTGATCTGAACCTTCCATATATAGATCTGCAGGATACGTTAAATTATCACGTTTACCTAGCACTCCACGATGTGAAGAACCTGAATCAAACCAAACATCCATGATATCTTCTTCTTTTGTAAATTCACCATTAGGACTATGTTCACTTGTAAATCCTTCAGGAAGTAGTGCTTTAGCATCATTTTTGAACCAAATATTTGATCCATTTTTTTCAAACAATTGAGCAACATGTTCAATTGTTTCTGGTGTAATGATAGGTGTCCCATCTTCTGCATAGAAGATAGGTAATGGAACGCCCCAAGCACGTTGACGTGAAATCACCCAATCGCCACGATCTCTAATCATATTGTAAAGACGAACCTTACCCCATTCGTTTTTAAAATCAACTTTTTCAATTTCTTTTAATATATCATCGCGGAACATCTCTACTGATGCAAACCATTGTGCCGTTGCACGGAAAACAACAGGTTTTTTTGTACGCCAATCATGTGGATAACTATGCGTAAAGAATGAAAGTTTAAGTAAATGACCATTCTCTTTCAATTCATCAGTTACTAATGGATTAGCTTTATCATAAAATATCCCTTCAAATCCAGGCGCATCTTCATTCATGACACCTTTTTCATCTAAAACAGATACAACGGGTAATTTATACTTTTGTCCAGCAATAAAATCATCTTCACCATGTCCTGGAGCAGTATGAACAAGTCCTGTACCAGAATCTAAAGTAACATGGTAACCTAGAATAACTAATGATGTACGATCATATAATGGATGTTGCACTGTCATATATTCCATATCGCGACCAGAAAATTCTTTTAATACTTCAACATTTTCCCAATCAAATTCTTCTTTTAAAATATTTAAACGTTCTTCAGCGACAACATATTTTTTCCCATCAGCATTAATTTGGATATATTTATAATCAGGATGTACAGCGACACCATAATTAGCTGGAATTGTCCATGGTGTTGTTGTCCAGATAATCATTTTTGTATCTGTATCTAAAATATCTTTCCCATCAACTACATCAAATGTAATATACATTGATGGTGATTTAATATCGTGGTATTCAATCTCTGCTTCAGCTAATGCTGATTCAGACGATGGTGACCAATAAATTGGTTTTTTACCTTTATAGATGTAACCTTTTTCAGCCATTTCACCAAACATTCTGATTTCTTCAGCTTCAAATTCAGGTTGTAAAGTCATGTATGGGCTATCCCATTCAGCTGCAACGCCTAAACGTTTAAAATCTTCGCGTTGCAAATTAACTTGCTCCAAAGCATATTTTTCACATAATTCACGAAAATCAGCTTTTGACATGGTTTTACGATCAACACCTTGTTTAACCAATTGTTGTTCAATAGGAAGGCCATGAGTATCCCAGCCAGGAACAAAAGGTGATCTGAAGCCCATCATTGATTTTGAACGAACGATAATATCCTTCGTAATCTTATTTAAAGCATGTCCCATATGGATATTACCATTAGCGTATGGAGGTCCATCATGTAAAATGAAACTTGGTTTCTTTTCATTTAACTTTTGTCTTAGTTCATAAACACCGTTTTGTCTCCATGCATCTTCACGCTCTGCTTCTTTAACTGGTAAATTTCCACGCATTGGAAATTCTGTCTTACCTAAGTTTAAGGTTTCTTTCATTTTCATATTATAAACTCCTTTTAAAAGTTATTTTATTTCATTATACACAAAAAGACTCCGTTACAAGGGACGAAGTCTTCGTGTTACCACCCAAATTTAGAAACTTAACATTATATAACGTTAAATTTCACTCAATCATCGTGATAACGGAGATGAAGCCGATTAAACTTACTTGATCATTTCAGTTTAATGAAATCGTTGAGATGATAAATTATATAATACTTATTATCGACCTTCCACTATCATCGACTCGCTAAAAATGTATCATATAATTGTTATTCTCAAATTTATTTATTATCTGGGAAAATGACCATTGTATCTTGATCATTTTGCTCAGAATCTTCATTTGCATCTGATTCAGCAATAATTTCTGTAACAACAATATCGTCATTATTATTAACTGATTCTTTTATTTCTTTGGCTTCACGTTTTTCTTTGTCTTCTTCACGTTTTAAAACGTCTTGAATTTCAGAATATGTGCTTGTCTCGCCTTGTTTTAAAATTTCGTCCCAATCAGAACTTTTAACAACTTCTAATTGTGATTCCATCATAACTTTTAAACGTTGACGGAAAATACGTGCTTGTTTCTTCAAGTCATCAGTCTCAACAGCTAATTTTTTAGCTTTTTCTGAAGCCATATCAATAATATGTTTAGCTTTTTCATTCGCTTCATCAATAATATCATGACCTTGCTTTTGTGATTCTTTATTAATAATTTCAGATTCACGCTTAGCATTAACCTTAACGCGATCAGCAGCTTCTTGAGCAACAATAATTGATTGATTTAAAGAATCTTTTAAATCATTAAAGTATTCTAACTTTTCATTACTAGTTTTAACTTCTTCAGTTAAATTTTCATTTTCTTTTAACGTTATTTCATAATCTTTAATAATTTTATCTAGAAAATCATTAACCTGGTCTTGATCATAGCCTCGTAATTTTACGTTAAATTCTTTATTATGAATATCTAATGGACTTAAAGTCATTTTGCACGTCCTTCAAAATTTATTTTTTTAATATTGATAACTCTAATTTATATTTATCTTTTCTAGTCATACCTGCAATAAAATCTAACTTGATTCGTCCAAAACCACGAATTGACAAAACATCAAACTCTGCTAATTCATAATCAGGCTTATTAATAACTTGCCAATTTAAACTAACTTTTTCAGAATTAACTAAATTTTTGGCGTTTTGTCGAGACATATTATAAACAGCTGATATGACTGAATCGATTCGTAACGATGAAACTAATTCATTTTGCGATTGCCACTCATCTGTGACACTCACCGTTTGTGAAAAAGGAATCTCTTCAAGTGATACCTTAATTTTACCAATACGATCAACTTGACTAATCAAATAATTAGCCATCTTTTTTTCAACAACAACCTGCCATTGCTGACCATCTGTTAAAATATCACCAAGTACTTCTCTATCTAATCCCGCATTAGCCAAAGTTCCCAAAATTTGTCCATGTTTTAAGGTAGCAAATTTTATTGGATACTTAATTTCAATAAGTTGTAAATCAAAATCACTATCTTGAACATCGAAATACGCTGGATAAAAAAGTAATCTTTTTCGTTCAGCTTCTTTCGTGCCACCAAATAATTTTAAACTAATTTCGTCATTTTGGCCTAATAGATAGGTCGCAATATGTGCCTCTCTAGGATTTAAAAAATGAGTTAGAACTGCCCTGTACTCTGATTTAGCTTGCTCGATATAATCTGACAATGTATCAATAATTTCTTTTTCGTCGGACCTGAAATGTTGGTAAATTGTATCATTCATATATCATTAGCCTCCAACATAAAGACGAATCAAAGTAGTCAGAAGTCCCATAACCCCATTTTGGATGAAGCTTAGCGCGATTATCGCAATAATTGGTGAAAAACTAATACCCCCAATTGCCGGGATAAAACGGTCAAAAAATGCAAGGTATGGTTGACAAATTTTACTTAAGAAATGGCCAACCGGCGTATTATAAGCGCCTGGAAACCATGACATTAAAACGTAAATGATAATTGCTAGCTCATAAGCATCAAAAGCCCACGTAATCACTTTAGCTAGAAATGTAATAAACTCAATCATTTGTATACCTCGATTTTTCTTTTATTCGAATTTTTCAAAAATATTATCTGCCATATTTCCTTCAACAGTAAATGAGTTTGGTGTACAAAGAAAAATATTATCGCCAATTCTTTGAATTGTTCCGTTAATAGCAAAAATTGTTCCGGACAAGAAATCAACAATCCGTTTAGATTGAACTTCATCCATTTTTTGAAAATTTACGACGATTGCTTGATTTTGCATTAAATGCGTTGCAATATCCTTAACATCAGAATAAATTCTAGGTTCAAATAAATTAATTTTTTGTGGTTGACTATATTTACCATTTATCGAAACGACTTTATTACTTTGATTCAATGACGAAGTCCGCATAGACTCTTCGGTTTGGTAATCATCATTTTCAAAATCATCTTCTTCAGCTAACCCAAAAAAACGACCAATTTTTTCAAAAGCCATAATATCCGTAACCTCCCCATTGATTCATTTAATTAATCTTTACGTCGTTTTCTGAAAAACGGTGGTGTACTTAAACTATCATCATTATTTGTTGCTAAATCATCAGTTTTGATATCATTCTTAAAGACATCAAAATTTGGTTTTTCAACATTTTCAAATTCTGTTGATTTTTTTTCTTCAGGTTGACTTGATGGGTGCATAATATCCCAATCGTCAAAACGATCTTCTTGCTTTTCAGCTAATGTTGCTTTAGGTGCATCAGTTCTTGGTAATGTTCGTGTACGAACTGTGGCTTTTTTTTCTTCTTTAACATCATCAATACCAGTTGCAATAACTGTTACGACGATTTCATCACCTAGGTCTTCATTAATTGACGTTCCAAAAATAATATTAATTTCATCAGTTGCAGCTTGTGAAATAATTTCAGAAGCTTCTTGCGCTTCGAAAAGACTCATATCAGCACCACCGGTGATATTAAGTAGAACTTGTTTTGCACCATCAATTGAAACTTCGAGTAATGGCGAAGAAATTGCTTTTTTTGTTGCTTCAGCAGTTCTATTTTCACCAGTAGCAGATCCAATTCCCATTAATGCAGTTCCTTGATCAGCCATCACTGTTTTAACATCAGCAAAATCTAAATTAATTAAACCGGGTGATGTAATTAATTCAGAAATACCTTGAACACCTTGACGTAAAACATTATCTGTTTCTTGGAATGCTTCAAGCATCGGTGTCTTCTTGTCAATGATTTCAAGTAAACGGTTATTAGCAATAACAACTAACGTATCAACTTGATCTCTCAGATTAGCTATTCCTTCAGCAGCAAAACGGCTACGTTTAGGTCCTTCAAATGTAAATGGACGTGTTACAATTCCGACTGTTAAAATGCCTTGATCTTTAGCGATTTTAGCTACAACAGGAGCAGCTCCTGTTCCTGTTCCACCACCCATTCCAGCAGTAACGAAAATCATATCAGCGCCATCAATAGCTTCGATAATTGCTTCTTCACTTTCTTGTGCAGCTTTACTACCAATATCTGGAGTTGCACCAGCACCTAATCCACGAGTCAATTTAGGACCCAATTGAATTTTAATTTCTGCCTTTGAGCTTTCCAATGCCTGAACATCAGTATTTAATGCAATAAACTCAACACCTGAAACATTTTCATCAATCATACGATTAACAGCATTACCACCAGCGCCACCGACACCAATTACTTTTATTACTGCGCCTTTATCTTCACTTGAGTCCAAAGAAAATTCCATTACTTACTTCCTCCTATTTAATCGAAAAATTCATTAAAAAAGTTTTTAACTGATTTTAATGGATCCCCTGATGTTTTTGGTTTTCTAGTTTTTTTAACTTTGTTTTTTACTTCTTGCTTCTTAGGTTTTTCGTTGTCTGGTTCAACAATACTATAACTTAATTGATCAATATCAAGTCCCATTGCACTTTTCACTAATAATGTGACTTCATCTTGCTCGACTGCATAATTAATCAATCCTAAGGCTTGTGCAAATGAAGGATAGCGTAATCCCATTTGATCAGGGACGTAGGTTTTAACTTGAACTTGCAAAATTTCTGATGCTAATTCTGTAATTCCTGGTAAAGCTGCAAGACCACCAGTTAAGATAACGCCACCTGGTAATTCTAACGCCTTGATAGCATCTAATGAACTTTTTATTTTATCTAAGATTTGAGAGATTCTTGCTTCAATAATCTCTGCTAAATATTTTTCAGAGATATTGATTGGCTCACTTTGTCCAACAACATCAACTGGGAAAACATCATCTTCTGATGCTAACTCAGAATTAGCAAATCCATAATTGCGTTTCAATTTTTCAGCATTTTCAACAGATGTATTAAGAACCACTGAGATATCTTTCGTGACAAAATCGCCACCCTCTTGGTCCACGTATGTAAATTTCAACTTATGATCATGAATCACTGAAGCAGTCGTTTGACCACCACCGAGATCAATAAGTACAGTACCAAAGTCTCTTTCGCCATCTGACATCGCAACTGATGCAAGTGCTAATGGGTTCACGATTGTTTCTCTGATAGTTAGCCCAGCATTTTCAACACATTTTTTTAAATTATGAATAATTGTTTTTGGGCCAGTATAAACTGATCCATGCATTTCTAATCTCACACCAATCATACCACGAGGATCCTTAATGCCATCAAATCCATCAACTACAAATTCATCAGCAATAATATCAATGATATCTCTTTCTGGTGGTAAATTTTGAACTAATGCTGCACTCGCAACATTCACAACATCTTCATTTGTAATTTCTTTTGATTCATCTGAAACGGCAATCATGCCGTTACAAGGAATAATTTGTAATAAATTAGCAGGAATACCAACATGTACTTCGTGAATCTGAATATTTGCTTTTTCTTCAGCTTGTTTAATAGCTTTTTGTACTGAAATTACAGCCTTATCAATATCGACTACAATTCCCCTATTCAAACCTTGTGAGCGTTCATTACCAATACCAATTACGTTCAATTGACCATTAACGTATTCAGAAACGATAACTTTAATTGATGTCGTACCGATATCTAACCCCACATATATACCTGCGTTACCCATCTGAAAAAGAACCTCCTTACAGCTTGCTTTTAATATTATTTTTTATAAGATATAGTACTCATATTTTACCACATTAAGACCTGATTTAGAAAGGATATCCCATAGGCCATACCAACTTTGTTAACTTTTCTTATTATATGGATAAGAATATGCACCCACTTCTAAATCAACGACACCTTTTTTCTTCATTTTAGATGAGATACTTGGATAGAAAGCCATTTTATCGGCAAAATTATCAATATTAGCAATAATTTTATTTCTGTCATTCATGTATATATATATTCGCTGATTATTCACTTTGGATGGTTGATAATCGATTTCTGATATTCCATTTCTGATTTTCATCGGAATTTTTTTATATTGTTTAACCATTTTTTGCAATATATTTGTTTGATTAAACTTAGAATACGTAGGATAATTCCCCACTGGTTGGTCAAATTTCTTACTTCCAATTGTCCCATTCAAAAATAATTGATAGTATGTTTTATTTTTATAAATATATCCTGCAAGATCATATTCATTAATAGAAAGTTTAACACCATTCCATTTATTATGGCTAACAGTTAGTGACTTCACCTGTGGCAATTCTTTTTTTATATCCTTTAAAATAGCTTTTTTTCTAAAAAACGCGTGGGATAATGGATCATTAATGTGTAAATTACTAGCATTTTCTACTTGTACTTTTGAAACTGTTTTTTCACCTGAAATACTAATATTTTGTATTTTACTTAATGGTGAAATAAAATATAGTGCAATTAAACCAATAATCAGAAACGAACCAATTATAATAATTAATTTTTGTTTTAGGGCATGATGTTGATATTTTTTTAATTTTGGTAATCGGTCACTAATTGTTTTGGGGTTTCCAAAAAAATCGAATCGTTTATTTTTCTTCTTTTTTTTCTCTTGTAAGGCCTCCCAAGGTGTCAATTCAGCTTTTTTTCTTTTTAAGAATTTATTTTTTGACATCTTATTTGGCCTCCTAACTTATTCTTTAATTTTGATTAAATCTTCCATAACCTTAATTAGATTATCTGCAGCATTGGGCACACCCATTTTACGTGAATTATTAGCCATCTGTCTTCTCACATCAGTATTGAGCATCATTTCATCTGAAACCATGACCAATTTTGATCCCGTTAACTTATCCTCAGTAATAAGCTTAGCTGCATTATTATCAACTAGACTCATTGCATTTTTTACTTGATGATTATTTGTAACATAAGGGCTAGGCACCAAAATAGATGGTAATCCAAGTGCAGTTATTTCTGCTATACTTGTTGCACCAGCACGTCCTAAAATGACAGAAATATGGCTTAATAAATTAGGCATATTATTTAAATATGGTTTTATCACAATATTTTTATTTAATTCTATCCCGTTTAAATCATTCATAATTTTATCGTAGTGAACGTTACCTGTAACAAATAAAATTTGATATGGTTTTTTATTTAATTCAGGAATTGCTTCAACCATTGCTTGATTAATTTTCGCAGCTCCTCTTGAACCACCAAAAACTAACATCGTTGGTACATCATCTAATAATCCATATTGCGATAATGCTTCAATTTCTGTTTCATTTACAACCTGTTGTGCGCGGGGATTCCCTGTGAAAACAACTTTTTTCTTAGGAAATTGATCTGCAACTGATTCAAAAGAAATAGCTACTTTATCAACAAAGTGGCTCAAAAATTTATTTGTTACACCTGCAACACTATTTTGTTCATGAACAATAGTTGGAATATGTAATCGAGCAGCAGCATAAACCACTGCACCACATACGTAACCGCCTGTTCCAATAACAATGTCTGGTTTAAATTCTTTAATCATTTTCTTTGCGTCTTTCACACTTTTTAAAAATAGTTGGACTGTCTTAATATTTTCTACTGATAACGATCTTTTAAATCCTTGAATTTTAATTGTTTTAAATGGAATTCCATTATCTGGAACGATTCGGCTCTCAAGTCCTTTTTCAGTCCCAACATATAAAAATTCAGCCGTTGGATCTTTTACTTTTAGCGCTTCAATAAGGGCCAACGCAGGGTAAATATGCCCGCCAGTGCCACCACCAGAAACAATAATTTTCATTTTATTTATCCTCTACTTGCATTAATTTTTCAACCGCTTCAATATATTTGTCACCACGTACTTCAAATGAAGGATATTGATCCCAACTAGCTGCTGCTGGGGATAACAATATAATATCATTGTTATCACTTAATTTATATGCTTCGGGAACAGCTGCAACAACATCAGTGACTTGCTTAATTTGAGTAATACCTGCCGCTTCTCCAGCATTTCGCATTAAATCAGCTGTTTCACCGAAAACAATCATTGCTTTTACATGTGCTTTAAGTACAGGCACCAATTTTTCAAACGTAAATCCTCTATCTAATCCACCAGCTAATAGTATAATTGGATTCGAAAATCCTTTTACAGCCATCTCAGTTGCTTCAATATTAGTTGCCTTTGAATCATTATAGAATTTGCGATTATGCCATGCGCTAACAAACTGTGTACGGTGGCGTACTCCTGTAAATGTCGATAATACTTCTTGAATAGCAGTATTTGTTACACCTTTAATTTTAGCAGTTACGATAGCTGCAAGCGCATTTTCAATATTATGTTCACCAGGAATATTAACTTCATCCGATTTCATAATGAATTCATTCTGATAGTAAATATTTCCGTCTTTTACATAAGCCCCTGTTTCAATTTCATCTAATCTAGAAAATGGCACAATGTTAGCAGAACTTGTTTTAGCTAGTTCACGAAGTTCTTTTAAATCCCAATTGACAACAAGAAAATCACTAGAATCTTGATTTTCAGTTATTCTCATTTTTGCTTTCACATAATTTTCTCGAGTTTTATGGTAATCCGTATGTGCCTCATAAATATTAGTAATAACGGCTATTTCTGGTTTCAATTTATCAATGCCACATAATTGAAAACTTGATAATTCAGCTACAATAATATCATTTTTGGTTACCTTTTTTGCTACGGCAACAGATGGAACACCAATATTTCCAGCGACAAATGCACGTCCTTGCTTTCTTTCTTGATTTAACATCAATGAAATCAGCGTCGTTGTAGTTGTCTTACCATTCGTTCCTGTAACCCCGATCATTGGCGCTTCAGAAATTTCATAAGCAAGCTCTGGTTCTGTAATAATAGGTAAACCTTTTTCCATTGCCTTTTCAATAAGTAAATTTGTATATGGAATTCCAGGGTTTTTTACGACTAACTCAAAATCCTCATCTAGTAAAGAGAGTGGGTGTCCGCCCGTAATCACTTTGATTCCTTCAGCCAAAAGCTCTTTAGCTTCAGGGTTATCATCAATATTTTTATGATCATTCACAGTCACAAATGCGCCTAAATCTTTTAAAAGTTTGGCTGCATTCAAGCCACTCTTTGCTAAACCTACAACTAGAACCTTTTTATTTTGATAATTCGTAATATTTTTCATTCCAATTAAATCTCCCTTTATAAAATGACTAGTAACGTTAAAATCGCAGCAATTAACCCAATAGTCCAAAAGACAATATCAATTTTCCATTCATTCCAACCACTCATTTCAAAATGATGATGAATTGGGCTCATCTTGAATATGCGTTTACCTGTTAATTTAAATGAAGCTACTTGTAAAATAACACTTGCCGTCTCACAAACAAATATAATACCAATAAAAATGAGTGATAGTTCTTGGTGTAATAAAATTGAAACGGTTGCTAATGCACCACCTAATGCTAACGATCCCATATCTCCCATGAAAACTTTAGCTGGTTTATGATTAAACCAAATGAACGCAATTAATGCGCCAATGACAGATAAACAAAAAATAAGTACATCCTTTTGTTGTTGTACTTGCGCAACAACTGCATATGCACCGAATGCAATAATTGATTGACCTGAAACAAGACCGTCAATTCCATCAGTTAAATTAACCGCATTAGAGAATCCAACAAGCCAAATAATAATGAATACAGCATAAAGAATACCGATTGAGACCTCACCAAAACCAAAGACATTAATTGCAAGTGGCAAATGTTCATGGACATAAACGACGGTGAAGATTAATCCACCAACTATTTGACCCAATAATTTTTGCCAAGGCTTTAAACCTTCATTTTGTCGTTTGAATAATTTGATACTGTCATCCCAAAATCCTAAAATAGCATATAAAAATAAGATGAAAATCATAATCATCATCGCTGGTGTCATAGAATTAGCCCATATACCTGTCCAAATTGCAGTAATAATAATAGCAATATTAAAGACAAATCCACCCATTGTTGGTGTACCAGACTTTTTCTCATGCCATTTTGGTCCTTCTTCTCTAATCATTTGCCCTTGTTTACGTATTCTAAAATAGCCAATAAATAATGGCATAAACATAAACGTTAATGCGAATCCACTTACCAACGGTATAAACATTTCTGGTTTAGTCATTGTCTTATCCTCACTCAATTCTTATTTTTTATTTAATGCTCCCGATGCTTCTTCAACATCGTCAAAATGCACTTTTTCTCGACCAAGAATTTGATAATCTTCATGACCTTTACCAGCAATTAAAATAACATCTCCTGGTTGCGCCTTTTTTATTGTTTGAGCAATTGCATCGTGTCGATCCATTATAACAGTTGCTCTATTTTCTGGAATTCCAGTCAGCATGTCTGCCATAATTTCCTTAGGATCTTCAGTTCTAGGATTATCCATAGTAAATACTGGGTAATCACTATGGTCAGCAGCAATTTTTGCCATTTTAGGACGTTTTCCTTTATCACGATCACCACCGCAGCCAACAATGCAATAAATTTTATTTTGTGCAAAATCTTGTATTGTCTCTAAGACATTTAATAACCCATCTGGTGTGTGCGCGTAATCTACAATTACACTGATACCCGTTTTAGAAGGCACTAATTGAAAACGACCTTTAACACCAGTCACTTTTTCAAGTGATTTAATAATTTGTGTTTCATCAAGTCCAGCAGCATATGCGGCACTAAACGCAGCAAGCATATTATAAACATTAAACAAGCCGATTAATTGCATTGTAACATGAGTTGTTTCACCAAAAAGAATTAAATCAAACTCAGTTCCATGACTCTTAATTTCAATATTTTTAGCTTGAATCATGGCATCATCATTTTCGATACCGTAAGATAATATTTGAGCAGAAGTAAACTGAGTAAACGTTCGAGCCACTGGGTCATCAAAATTTAAAACAGCCACTTTTGAGTCGCCTGATTCAGTATAATGATTACCCAACTGAGCAAATAACATACTTTTTGCATGTGCATAATTTTCCATTGTTTTATGAAAATCTAAATGATCTTGTGTCAAATTTGTAAAAACTGCGATATCAAAATCAATACCCCATACACGTCCTAAGACTAACGCATGTGAAGAAACTTCCATTGCAACAGTTTCAACTTTTTCTTGTTTCATTTGTGCTAAAGTTCTTTGCAATGTAATAACATCTGGAGTTGTATTATTCGAAGGATACAGTGTATCATTTATTTTACGATACATTGTACCGATTAAACCTGTTTTTTGATTTAAGTCACGATAAATTTGTTCAATCAAATGTGTAACAGTCGTCTTACCATTTGTACCAGTAACACCAATCATTCTCATCTGCTGACTTGGGACGCCATAAAATGCATCGGCAAGAATTGCCATCGCACGATTTGTATCTTGGACATAAACGACTGGAACAGGTACATCAACTGGTTTACGAGCAATAATAATCTTCGCACCTTTTTCAACCGCTTGATTCACAAAATCATGTCCATCAACTGTATAACCTTCAACAGCAACAAATAGACTATCTTCAACAACTTCTCTTGTATCTTGTGTTAATAGCTTAATATCTAACTCTGAATCAATCGCCGTTGATACTCGTTTAAATTTTAAACTTTGGATTAATTTATCTGCTCTCATATCTATATTCACCTTTTTATTTTAACGTTAATTTCACCATAGTTGATTTTTTAACAACTGTATTCGCCTTAATACTTTGAGCTGCTACATAACCACTACCCGTTGTCGTTAAGTTTAGTTTCATTAATTCTGCAGCATTCACCGCATCACTCTTTGACCAACCGGTTAAATCAGGCATAATCATTTCACCATTTGTTAATAACAATATTTTACGTCCGGATAATACAGTCGTTCCAGCAGGTGGATACTGATTAGCTACCGTTCTGCCATGTCCGATAACTGCAATATCTAGATTTTGTTCGTTTAATTTTGTTTTAGCTGATGAAGTTGAACTATTTGTAACGTCTGCTACTGTTACATTAGTCTTTGCAGTTGATACCGCTGTTGAACTGTCTTCTTCTAAAGTCCTCTTCATCAATGGATTAAATATTTGTGCCAAAATAGCATTACCACTGGTACCTTGCATATTTTGTGGTTGTTTCATCGTTACATACATAATATATTTTGGATCTTTGGCCGGCGCCATACCTACAACTGAAAAGACATAATTTGCATCACCCGTTAGATATCCAGTTCCATTTGGATCCGAAATTTGGGCAGTTCCTGTTTTTGCAGCTATCTTGTAACCATCAATTTTAAAGGCATTACCGGTCCCATAATTTTTGTAGATAACATCTTGCATCATGCTTAATACTTCTTTAGACGTTGATTTTTTAATAACTTGTCCTAAATTTGTTGTTTTAGCTTGATACGTTGTTTTTCCAGTATTAGGATCTACAATTTTATCCACAAGCGTTGGTTTGATCATCTTACCGTTGTTTGCAAATGCCGTAAAACCTTGCATCATTTGCATAGTTGTCACATTTATTCCTTGACCAAAAGCTGTATCTGCTTGTTCAATTGGGTATTGAAATTCAATACTACCTTTTGCTTCATTAGCTAATCCCAGATTTGTACTTTCCAGGAAACCAAATTTTTTAATATATTTAAGCCAAGCAGTATGCCCCATCGCTTGTTCCAACTTAGCCATACCAACATTACTTGAACGAGCGAAACCTTCACGATAAGTGATTAAACCCCAACCAGATGTATTCCAATCAGGAACAATCTTAGTTCCCACTTTTAAAACACCTGATTTATAGACGGCATTCTCATTGTAGGCATTATTTTCAATAGCAGCTGCCATTGTAAATACTTTCATAGTCGAGCCAGGTTCATAACTATCTTCAATTAGCGTATTACGCCACATCTTTGAAATACCACTTTTGGTATCTGCATTAAATGTAGGCCGTTGACTTCCTGCCAAAATTTTTCCATTTTTAGCATTCATTATAACAACATTCATTGATTTAGGATTATATGTTTTTTGTACGTTAGTTAGAGTTGTTTCAAGATACGTTTGTAATTTTGTATCAATGGTTGTATAAATATTATTTCCATTTTCAACTTTTTTTGTTTTTGTCTTTGAGTTTGGTAGTTGGTAACCATAACTATCTTTTTGGACCTTTTTTAACCCGTCTGTTCCACTTAATTGTTTATTAAATGCTAATTCTAGTCCCATTACACCAGATAAAGTTGAATCACCTTTTTTTGAAGTGCTTTTTGTCACACCAATTAAATGTGATGCAAAAACACCATTTGGATATAATCTTGCTTGTGTTTCAGTGAAATAAATACCTTTTAAATCTGCTGATTCTATCTTGTTTTTTGTTTCCAAAGATAAGTTTTTACCAGAATTACCAAATTCAACTTGGTAAGTTCCTTTTTTTGCATTCAAAATATTGTAAACTTTAGATTCTTTCATTCCAATCGCATCACTAATAACTTTTGCAGCTTTACTCTTATCAGTAACGTATAACGCTTTGTTATTTGCACCAACATATGATTTTGATAGAACTGCATAAATTGAGTAGTTTGTTGTATCTTCAGCAATCGGTTGATTTGAATCATCATAAATGGTTCCTCTATTTGCTTTATCAATTCGACTATTTTCATAAAGTGCCTGTGTTTGGCTACTTAAATTAACATCTGAAACTTTTCCACCTATTACAATATAAGAAAAACGAATGATAAACATCAAAAGAATCGCTAAAACGGCCAGGATTAGTAGCACACCAAACCTTTGCCTATTTCTACGTTTCTTTTTCATGTCATTTATCATCCGTTGCTTTTGATTATTCATTTCGTTACATTCCTTATTCTACTCTCACTTAAATTAAGACCATTTTTATTAGCGATACTATTTAATCGATCATTACTGGCAAGTTCGTTCACTTCTTGTGTCAAATCAGAACTCTTAGTTTGAATAGCTGTTATTTCGCTGTTAATATTTTGTAAAAATTGACTACTATTAGACAACTCTACCTGAGATGAAACTAGCATAAGCATAAGTACCAAAGAAATTGCACCAATTAAACCAAATAATGATTTTTCAATTCTAGAAAATGCAACACTTTGTGATCCCACTGTTTTTTTATGTATAGGTTGTTGTCTTGGATTTTCTTTATATTCTCTTGGCATTTGTCGTGCTGTGCTATTTTGTGCCATGATATGTAACCCCTTTATTATAAAATATTATTTTTTCAATCGTTTTATAATTCTCAATTTTGCTGAATGTGCACGCCTATTATTCTGTAATTCTAATTCTGATGGTAAAATTGGCTTTTTATTAACTAGTGCATAATTTGGCTGAATATTATCTGGAATTACAGGTAAACCCGGTGGTAACTCTGGTAAACTTGTTCGTTCCTTAAACATCGTTTTGACCAATCTATCTTCTAATGACTGAAATGTAATAACGCTAACTTGCCCCTTAACATTAATTAAATCAATTGCTTGCTCTAATGAATCTTCTAAAACACCCAATTCATCATTAACCGCAATTCGAATAGCTTGAAAAACTTTTTTAGCAGGGTGCCCACCTGTTCGTCTTGCACGAGCCGGAATACCCATTTTAATTAATTCAACTAATTGACTAGTTGTAACAATTTCTTCATTTTCTCTAGCATTTTCAATCTGACGAGCAATTGACTTTGCAAATTTTTCTTCACCATATCTAAAAAAGATTCTAATAAGTTCTTGATATGTCCAATTATTAACAATCTCTTTAGCTGTTAATTCTGCACTTAAATCCATCCTCATATCTAACGGCGCATCGTGCTGATAACTGAAGCCTCGTTCTGCGACATCAAATTGTGGGGATGATACACCTAAGTCATAGAGTACACCATCTACTTCCGTGACATTAAGTTCCAGTAACGCGGCTTTTAAATCTTTAAAATTGCGTTTAATAAACGTAACTTGTCCATTTTCTATGTATTTTTTTAAATGCCCTTCATTATAAGTAATCGCTGTTTGATCTTGGTCAAAAGCATATAAATGTCCCTCCGTACTTAGTTGAGACAGGATTAGGGCACTATGTCCACCGCCACCCAAAGTACAATCAACATATATACCATCTGGTTTAATAGCCAACCCATCTACTGCTTCATTTAGTAGTACTGTTTCATGTTCAAATGTCGTCATAGTTTTATCCCCTTTCATACGTGTTATTTAAAATCCAAAATCAATCATATTTTCTGCAATTTCATCAAAATTTTCTGATGCACTCTCTGAAAAACTATTCCATCGATCTTCACTCCATACTTCGAATCTGTTTGAAACACCTACTAGCACACATTTTTTTTCTAAATCAGCATGTGTTCTTAAAGGAACTGGAATATTAATACGGCCTTGTTTATCAAATTCACATTCTGTAGCTGCAGAATATAAAAATCTTACAAAAGCCCGTGAATCTTTTTTTGTTAAAGGGAGTGTTTTAAGCTTTTCTTCTAGGAGTGTCCACTCTGTTTGTGTATATCCGAATAAACAACCATCCATACCTCGAGTAATAACAAATTTCTCACCTAATTCCTCACGAAATTTAGCTGGAATAATTAATCTACCTTTAGTATCTAAAGTGTGTTTAAATTCGCCCATAAACATTGTGTACAGCCCCCCTTCATAGTAACTATTTAAATTTTACCACAATGCCCCACATTCCACCACTGAATTCCCCAATATTATGATTTTAAATGATAATATACAAAAAAACACTCAATCCTTTTTAGATTAAGTGTTTTTTACATTACTTATAATTAAAAATGTAGGACGATATCCTTAAAATAGTACTAAAAAGAGAAGCATTAAGAGGTACCATCCAAGCATATAAATATCAGTAATTTTCCAAATGGTCTTGAAAAATTTTGCATAAATTAATTCTCCATCTCGATACGCATACATAAGCGCACTAGCAATACCAATTAAGCACCAAGAAAATATTATAAATGGTGTAATCGATAAATTAAACTCTCGTACTGATAAAATATGTGTCAATAAAAGAAGTAATGGTGGTAAAAAATCAATGATTTGCAACCGTTTAGGCCAATTTTTACGTAAAATACGTTTAAGTAAAGTTAAAATTAGAATATATCCAAATATTAAAATTATCGACCCATACCAAGTTCCAAAAAATGGTAAAAGTTTCATAAATTACCCCTTTTAGATACTGCTTAAAAAGACATCATGTAATGCATTAACAGCAGTTTTTAAATCGTCCTGTTGAACTAAAATCCAAATTGTCGTATAACTATCAGTTGTTTGAAGAATATTAATATCCTTCTCAGCTAGTGCTGTTACAATTTTGGCCGTAACACCTGGTGTTCCAGTCATCCCCGCTCCCACAATTGAAACTTTCGCACAGTTTGGAAGCACTGAGACATCAATTCCAGCATCTACTAAAAGTTGTTTAGCTTTTTTTTCATCATCATTGAACAAATTAAAGAGGACTTTGCCAGGTGAGATATTAATAAAATCAACGCTCAAATTATTATTGGACATCAAATTAAAAACATCTTTTGGAGCATGATTAACTGTTTTAATTGTAAATTGACTGAGTCCAGTCACATGAGCAATACCAGTTACACTACGATAATGCTTTACACCTAAGTTTCGGTCGGTCACAAGGGTTCCCATCTCTTCAGGACTTTGCCAAGTTGAGCGAATCCGAACTGGAACATGGGCTTGTTGCGCAATTTCCACTGCACGAGGATGGATAACTTTCGCACCTTCATGAGCCATATTTGCAACTTCTTCATAACTGACTGTTTCTAGAAATTTTGCCTTTGTAACTAATCTAGGATCGGCAGTCATCATCCCTGACACGTCAGTAAAAATATCGACACGTTCAGCATCTAATGCTGCTCCAAGTAATGCAGCTGTCGTATCACTTCCACCACGCCCAATAGTCGTCGTTTGACCTTTACTTGTAGCACCTTGGAACCCAGTCACAACTAAAACATCAGCATCTTTAAATGCCTCATCAATTAAATCAGTATTAATGTTAATTACTTTAGCATTCTGAAATTCATCAGTTGTTTCAACTCCAGCATCCTGCCCTGTTAAAGCAGCAGCTTTAATGCCTTCCTTATTCAATAATTCAGAAAAAACTGCGGCAGAAATAGTTTCACCAACAGAAACAATCATATCAAGTTCTCTATTAGAAAGTAATGATTGCTCTCCATCGACAAGTCCTAATAATGAATCAGTTGCATAAGGTGCACCTTTACGCCCAATTGCTGAAACAACGACAACGACTTGATACCCTTTATCAACTGAATATTTTACGTGTTTTAAAGCTGCTCGTCTCGACTCATCGTCTTGAACCGATGTGCCACCAAACTTCTGAACCATAATTGTCATTATTTTGAACTCCCACTATTTATTATTTAGCTTTTTCTGTTACTGTTTTACTATCTTCTAATATGTCACTTTCAATGTAAATACGATGCCATACCATAAATGTTAAGACAGTCCATATTTTTCTGGAGTTATCTCTAACACCAGCACGATGTTCATCCAATAAATCTATGAAATATTGTTTGTTAAAAAATTCATCTGTTTGAGAATCATTAATAATTTGTTTAGCCCAGTCATACATTTCGTCTTTTAACCAAAAACGAATAGGCACAGGGAAACCTAATTTTTTACGATTTAAAACATGGTCAGGAACGATACCTTCAGCAGCTTTGCGTAAAGCATACTTGGTTGTTCCATGTGCAATTCTCAAATCTGCAGGCACTTCAGAAGCAACTGCAAAAACTTCTTTATCCAAAAATGGTGTTCTCAATTCTATGCTGTGTGCCATTGTTGTACGATCGGCATTATGCAATAAATCTCCATTTAACCATGTATGCATATCAATAAATTGCATTTGATCTATTTTATTGTAATCTTTTGATGCATTATAATATTGGCCAGTAATACTTTGGAATGGATGATTTTTATTATAGTCTTTAAAGAATGCTTCTTTTTCTTTTTCATTAAAAATAAAAGCATTACCAACGTAACGATCCTCCATTGGTGTCGTGCCTCGAAGAAGGAAACTTTGTCCACGCATCCCTTTAGGCATCATTTGAGCAATTTTATTCAACGCACCATTAATTGGTTTAGTGTATTTAAATCCTTTTAATGATTCAGGTTCATGATAAATAGTGTAACCACCAAATAGTTCATCAGCACCTTCACCCGTCAATGCAACTTTAACACGTTTTCTGGCCTCTTTAGCAAGGAAATATTGAGGCACAGCAGCCGGATCAGCCAAGGGATCATCCATATTCCAAATAAAATGTGGAAAAGCCTTCATAAATGCTTCAGCCGTAATAACAGAACTAAAATTAGCGACATTTAATTTTTCTGCGGTTTCTTGCGCAACATCTATTTCACTATAGCCTTCACGTTCAAATCCAACTGAAATTGTTTCTAATTTTGGATTTAATTCTTTAGCAATAGCAACAATAATAGACGAATCAATTCCACCAGATAAGAATGAACCAACTGGTACATCGGCACGCATATGCTTATCAACTGAATCAATTAAGACGTCTTTAATACGTTTAATATATGTCTCTTCTGGACGAACTACTGGATGAAATTCGGCAGAAAAATATCGTGTAATGACTGGCTTCTCGCCTAATTTTTTCGTTAAATAATGTCCAGGTTGTAACATATCAATTTCTTTAGTTAACGTTTCTGGTTCTGGTACAAATTGGAATGTCATATAATCTTGAAGTGCATCTTTATCAAATGTCTTATTTTTTAAAACTTTATAAATAGCTTTACTTTCCGAACCATAATAAAAATTGTCATCTGCTATAGCGTAATAAAATGGTTTAATCCCAAATTGATCACGGGCAGCAAAAAGTGTTTTTTCTTGCGTATCCCAGATAACAAATCCAAACATTCCGCGGAATTGCTTAACAGCTTCTGCACCGTACTTAGCATACATACCTAAAATGACTTCTGAATCAGAATCTGTTTTAAATTCATAACCATCAGCAACTAATGCTTCACGTAGTTCAATATAATTATAGATTTCACCGTTGAAAGTTAACCAGTAACGTTCATTTTCATATGAAAGTGGTTGGTGTCCGCCTTCTAAATCAATAATACTTAATCTTCTAAATCCCATTGTTATATCATCATCACTAAAATAACCTGAATCATCAGGACCACGGTGAACAATCATTTTTGTCATATTATGAACAATTTTATCGTAATCATCATTGGTATTTTTTTGTCTGTCGCTCAATACACCTGCAAATCCACACATATTTTCATCCCTCATTTTCATAAAAATCAATGTCTTATATTATAGATGATTCTACCATATATTTCAATTTAGGTTACAGTTATGTTTACTATTATAGCGTATTTGAACTAATCTTAACAACTAGATGTCTGAATTAACGAAAGCTTAAAAAATTTGGTATACTATGTATTATGTTATTCGAATAAAGGGGACTTTGATATTGATAGAATATTATACATCAACTGAGTTAGGTACAATTCAAAAAATAAAAGAATACAGTAAATCATGTTGGATTAACGTTACAAATCCTTCTGAAATAGAAATAAATGAACTTATTAAAAAGTATGCTATACCACGAGACTATATGACCGCTATTTCAGATGATCAAGAAAATTCAAGAACTGAAGGATTGTCTCAAAATATTGTTCCTGACTTAGTCTTAATGCAGTACCCTCATCGCATTAGAAACTCGCTAGGCTACTTAGAATACCAAACGTTTCCTTTTTCAATTATCTTAGCAGATGATGCAATAATTACAGTCTCAAATAGTGAACCAGATTTTATCAGTAAATTTATCGCGGATAGTCCAATTCATCAAATTAAAACGATAACATCGGATCAATTCACTTTGAAATTACTTTGGTATCTATCACAAAGTTTTGTCGTTGCGTTAAAATCTATCATTCAAGAAACCGAAAATTTAGAAAAATCACTTGCTAAAGCAACTAAAAATGAGCAATATTATCAAATGATGTCAATGCAAAAAAGTTTAGTTTATTTTGATGCTGCTTTAAAGAAAAATAATCCAGTACTTCAATCTATGGTTGACTCAAATGAGCATTTCAAACAAAAGGCAACTGATGATTTACTCACAGATGTTTTAATCGAGAACCAACAAGCCGAAACAATGACAAGCATTCAAACTAAAATATTAGAGAATTATGGTGAAATGGTTTCATCAGTTATTTCAAACAATTTAAATATTATCATGAAGGTCTTAACGTCGATGACGATTATTTTAACGATACCAACAATCGTTGGCGGTATGTTCGGCATGAACGTATCCCTTCCTGGTGCAGACACTCATTTTTCATTCTGGTGGTTACAATTAATCACGTTAATAATTTGTTTATTAACTGCTTATTATTTAAAGAAAAATGACTACTTTTAAGTTGACATTTTACTTATAAAAAAGTTATAGTTACACTATTAGATTTGAGAGGGTGGGTAAAACATGAAGAAAAAGAAATCTACATTCCAAAAAATCACAATGTTTGTCGTGTGGTTAATGATTCTTGTAACAGTCGGTGGTGTCGTTTTAACCGCAGTTATGTCAATCGCTTAATTTAAAAATAAAAATTTTAAAGGTTCCCAGCTTAATTAGCTAGGAACCTTTTTTATAAAAAAAGGCGGATTATTATATCCGTCTTTTTCTGTCTATTCTATTTAGCTAGGAAGATTCCTGGACTTTTTTTAAGTATGATACTAAGTATCAAGGTAGCAATAATCATGTTAATAATCATACTCCCACCATTGACAACTGCTGAGTACACAACTGGAGAAAGCCCCCATTGAACATATTTTGACCAAAAAATGATACCAGCCATAAAATGAGCACTGTATTTTAGAAATACAGCTATTAAAATCGCAAAAGTCAGTGATTGTATGGCACCACGCATATTTTTAGTACGCAACTGACTTAAAAAACGAGCAGAGAATAACCCAGAAAATCCTAGTACCAAATTAGCAACTGGATACTCTAAGATAGCCTGAACCGGCGTTAATACAAACGCAGTTCCAATTAAAATAGGTAATATACCATATAGTAACCCAATAATTAATCCCATTTTTAATCCGCGTCGTAAACTGTATACCACAATAGGTAACACACCTAGTGCAATATCAATATTTGGCGGATTAGGAACAAATGATAGCGCCATTGCTAAAGCGGCCATAACGACCCCTTCTAGTAATATCAATAATTTTTTTCTTTCCAACAAAAAAACCTCCTTTGACTTAGTAAACCAAGCACAAAGAAGGTGTTAATCTTCTACACACAATTCCTACGTTTGCATTAACAAACAGGTTCCAAGGGTCTGAATTTCTTCACTCTCAGCCAAAATTAATCGGCTCCCCTTTGTGTTGGTCTCCGATTAATAATATCGCATACATCCTGAAAAACGTCAAGCGTTTCCATTCCTATAATATCGGTGAAAGAAGTCTTGAAAACTGTTGCTTAAATTTCAACCAATGTGATTGATCATTAAAATACCTTTTCGTTAAAAGACTACTTTGTTCCATATCAGTTTCAAAAATTGTTTTAAGTGTGCTTGCCACACCTACATCATAAATAAATGCATTCGCTTCAAAGTTTAACTTAAAACTTCTAAAATCAAAATTAGCTGAACCAACGGATGCAACCATTTCATCAATTACAACTGTTTTAGCGTGTAAAAATCCATTGTTGTATTGATAAATTTCTACACCAATATTCGTTAGATCTTTCGCATAATACTGTGTAGCACGATAAACAAAGGCATGATCTGGCATACAAGGAATCATAATTCTAACCTGAACGCCTGAAGATACCGCAATATCTAACGCTTCTATAACAGAATCATCTGGAATTAAATAAGGTGTTTGAATATAAATATATTTTTTAGCTGAATTAATTAACTTAATATAACCTTTTTTTATTTGTTCAATTTCTGAATCAGGTCCACTAGAAACAATTTGCATGTTAACTTTACCTTTTGTAACAGTTTGTGGAAAATAACTTGACTGGTAATTAATCTGATTATTTCTCGCAGTTGCATTCCAATCCATAATGAACCTACTTTGTAGTGATCCGACAGCGTTTCCAAATACGCGAATATGTGTATCTCGCCAGTTACCAAATTTCTCACTTTCACCTAGATACTGATCACCGACATTGAATCCACCGATGTAACCGATTTTACCATCAATAACGACAATCTTTCTATGATCTCTAAAGTTCAAACGAAGATTTGAAAATGAAAAATGTGAACCCAGAAAGGCTTCTGCTTTACCGCCCAATTCCTCAAGATGTTTGAAGAATTTTTTAGTAGTTCCCTTTGATCCCAATGCATCATAGATGATTCTAACTTCAAGACCTTCATTTGCTTTCATTTCAAGTAACGTCAATAGTTCATTTCCAATATGCCCATCTTCGAATGCATAATACTCAACATGGATATGGTGTTTAGCTTTACGAATGTCTTGAAATAACGTCTTAAACTTATCATGCCCATCAATAAATAACTGAACCTCATTCTTCTTAGTTAAAATAGATTTCTCTATTTCTAAAAACATATGCATGATTTCGTTTACATCATCAGTATATTTACCGCTTGTTGTTAATTCTCCTCTGGCCCATTCTTCTTTTTGTTGATCTACTAATTGGTCAACACCCATACGACCCTGTGTTTTAATATCAAATATTTTTTCTTTTGAAATTTTCTTACCAAAAAAAAGATAAATTAAAAATCCAAAAATAGGTATACCTATCAAGACAAGAAGCCATGCCCATGTTGCAGCAATATCACGTTTTTCTCTAAAGACGGTCACAATTGCCGCTAACAAGTTCAATAAAAAAACAAGTAGCACACCAATATTTACATATGTCATATAGTCCCTCCAAAATTAATTATTTTGAATATTATTATTTTCACCAAACCATTTTTGATTTAATTCTTTTAGATAACCTTTGTTTTGCAACTCTGTTATTGCCCTATTAATTTTTAATTGCATTGTTGTATCAGATTTTCGCATACCTACCGCAAAATCTTCAGTTTTAAAATTACCATTTATCACGTTATATGCATTTGAATTCGACTGATGCTTAATAAAGTAGTTCGCATAGACATCATCAATTAAAAGTCCTTGAATTCTATCTGCATTTAAATCGATAAAAGCATTATCAAATGAATCATATTGAACAGGTTCTTTATCTTTAATATTATCTTTTAAAATATCTGGATGCAAATTTAAGCTATCAAATCCAGCTGAACCACTTTGAACACCTAAAATTTTTTGTTTCATATCAGAAAAAGAATTAATTTCACTTGATTTTTTTGTTACTAATACTTGCTTGTTCGTTAAATATGTACGACTGAAAGCAACATTCTTAGCACGTGCAGTTGTTTTTGTATACCCATTCCAGATTAAATCAATTGTCCCATTTTTTAATTCCGTTTCTTTCATAGACCAATCAATTGTTTGGAAATCAACTTGAATATCATATTTTTCAAAAACTTTTTTTGCTAAATCAACATCATATCCTACTAAACTACCATCTTTTTGTCTGAATGTCATTGGCACAAAACTATCATCAATTCCGATAACAACGGTACCCTTTTTTTGAATTGATTTCCAACTATCAACCGAATTCATTGATTGGCTACTATTGCTACAGCCAGCTAATCCTATAAACATCATCATAAATAATATTGTAAAAACAATTTTTTTTTCTAATTGATTCATTTATTATCCTCTAATCTTCTAGCGGCTTAACTTTTAATAATTTATCCGCAATATTTTCAGCAAATGGTACATCATGTGTCACTATTATTTGAGTCATTCCGTCTACTTTCAACGATAATATTAAATTCTCTACTTCCTGGCGTAGTGCTGGATCAAGTGCTGAAGTTGGTTCATCATAACACAAGATTTTAGGATTCATCGCTAATGCACGTGCAATTGCAACTCGTTGTTTCTGCCCACCTGAAAGTTGGTAAGGATATAAATGCCCTTTATTTCCGAGAGATAAGCGATCTAATAATTTTTGTGCTTCTTCCTCGGCCTGGACTTTATTACGATTTAAAACTAATTTTGGAGCTAACGTTATATTATCTAACACTGAAAGATGAGGGAATAATTGAAATTCCTGGAATACTACCCCAATAACACTTTCGTTCGTATTATTACGATATGGATCAAATGGTGAGGCATCAATTAGAATATCTCCAGAATCAATTGATTCTAACCCACTAATACATCTCAATAAAGTCGTTTTTCCACCACCAGATGGACCAACAATACTAACAATTTCACCATCATTAACTGTTAAATTAATATCATCTAAAATTAATCGTTTTCCATAATACTTTTTAATATTTTTTAACTCTAGCATAGAATTACTCCTTATTTGTAATAACTATAATGTTTTTCAATTTTCTTCAAGACAAGTGTAAATATAGCTGTTAATAACAGATAGATTGCCCCAACCATCAATAGTGGGACGAGTGTTACATCACGACTCGTCGCTACGTTACCGGCTCTTAATAAATCGCCTAACCCAATAACATATACTAAACTTGAATCTTTAACTAAATTAATAATTTCATTTCCAATTGAAGGTAAAACGATCTTGAACACTTGTGGAATAATAATTGTCCTAATAGTTTGCCAATATGATAGACGCAATACCTTTGCACTTTCATATTGACCTTTAGGAATCGATTGCAATCCACCCCTAAATATTTCAGCAAAATACGCACCATAATTCAAAATAAATGCAAATAATGCCGCATCGTATCGACCGAATACAATATGAATATGGAACTGTTGTAGTGTTGGTAGTCCATAAAACACAAAAATTAATTGTAGTAGCAGTGGTGTTCCTCGCATTAACCAAACATAAAAATTCAAAAAATACTTAATTGGTTTTATTTTTGAAATTAATCCTAATCCGACAATTAAACCAAGTGGAATCGATCCAATGATCGTCCAAAAAAATATTTCTAACGTTAATTTAGCACCATCTATTAATGATGGCAAAATTTCTAATATATAAGTCATTACATTATCTCCCTTTAGTTAAATAAAAAAATCCTCTCAAGCCAAATCAAATTGACTCAAGAGGACGATAGCCGTGGTGCCACCTCAAATTCATATTTTTCTCACGAAAAATAACTTATGTAGATTAATAAAAATGAGTATAAAAAAACTCTATAGTCATTATTGACTATAGAGGGCGACGAATCGCGGTACCACCTCAAACATCATTAAATTCTCACAAATTTAATCTTAACGAGTTTATTAAACTACAGCTATAACGGGCTTATCCCGGACTTCCCTAATTAACTAGTTTAGGAAATCAACTCGCAGATGTGTTTCAGACTTAAGAACTGTATCTTTTCAGCAATCGATACTCTCTTTAAAAGTTTGTTTAAGCCTTAATCTTCTGTTCAACGTTTTTCTTAATTGATAATAATTTAGCATACTGTCATTAACATTGTCAAGAATTAGTCTTTCTTAAACCATGAACCCATTTTTTTCCAAAAACCTTTTTGAGGCTGTTTTATTGTCATCAAGGGCACTGTTTCCCCTAGTAGTCGACGTGCTACATTACGATAACCTAATCCAGCTGGATTTTTAGAATCTAAAACAATTGGTTCACCATGATTTGATGTACTAATAACAGCATCGTCATCAACAATAATTCCTAATAAATCAATAGACAAATGACGTGTAATCTCATCAACATCCATTGCTTGACCATCTTCCATCATTTGACGACGGATACGATTAATAATTAATTTTGGTTGTTGTAATAATGGATTTTGCTCTAATAAACCTACCACGCGATCTGCATCACGAACCGCAGAAATTTCAGGCGTTGTTACAATAATAGCCATATCTGCACCAGCAATAGCATTCATAAAACCTTGCTCAATTCCAGCTGGGCAATCAATAATAACATAGTCAAACTCTTCTTTTAATTCATCAACAATTGCTTTTACTTGTTCAGGAACTAATGCTGATTTATCAGTATTTTGTGCAGCAGGTAATAAGTATAAATATTCGTTAAATCTCTTATCTTTAATGAGTGCTTGGTGTAACCGTGCACGACCCTCAGCTACGTCTACAATATCAAATAAGATACGGTTATCAAGACCTAAAACAACGTCTAAATTACGCAAACCAATATCTAAATCCATTAGAACAACCTTTTTTTCAAGAAGTGCTAATGCAGTTCCAATATTTGCAGATGATGTTGTTTTACCAACACCACCTTTACCAGATGTTACAACAATTGCTTTTCCCATCTTTAATATCCTCCAGCATGATTAAATAATTTTGGTCGAAGTGACTTTAATTCATCTCGATTGCCATAATCTATAATATGTAAATCATTAACATAGATTACAGTATCTTGACTGTTTGTTACTTTTTCATCATCTATAATATCAACTAATTCACCAATTCGTACTTGTGAAGCAGCTGAAACATCGCCCACAATAATGCTATCTGTATTATTGTTAAATCCAGCATGAATGACACCTTGAACTTCACCCATAACAAAAATATTACCAGCAGCTCGTAATTGACCACCCTGATGTAATTTACCTAAAAATAAAATATCACCTTTTAAATCAACTATTTGTCCACTTCGAATTGTTAGATAGCATAAATGAACGTTGTCATTTTCTTTTAAAATATTAGCATCTTCTATGGTCATTACTTCAGATTCGATTTTGTGTACTTTAAAATTACGGTATTCAGAAATAATTTTTTCGATTTTTTGCTTTTCATCTGCTGAAAACAATCGATTTTCTGTTTTAATATCAAACGAAATAACCGTTTCATCAGCATTCTTTTTTTCAGCACTTAAATTATTAAATAATTCTCTAAGTTCAACCAAAATTTTATCAAATCCGAAATCCTGTTTAAGAATAATTTCATAACCATCTTTATAACCTTTTAAAATAACACCTTGCATCTACGTTCACCCCTGAATTTTAATTATATCGGTTACTTAAATTCATTAATTTTGATATTGGATAGTACAAAATAATAAATACCACCAGATTAAAAGCTAAAGTTGGTCCAAACGAAGTACTAACGAATGTTGTTACAGATTCATTAGCAAATCCAATCATCTCATTGACTGCATAATACGAAACTTCTAAAACTGCCAAATCAATAAAATAAATGAGTAATATCACAATAAAAGATGGTTCGAAATATTGATATGCTATTTTAGTTAAATAAACAATTAATGGTAACAAAATCATATAAATACCCAAAATACCGGCATAATAACTATCAAATGCTAGACCAACACCAAACGCCCATAATTCAAGATGCTTATTATCTGAGTAAAAGATACCCATTATCAACCATAACAACAACAGGTGACTAACCATGATAGTCGTTTGTGATTGTAACTGTTCCATAAAAACAAATTGTATTGTACCATCCAAAAAAAAGGAAATAATAAGTCCTAACGGAAAAATATACTGTCTATTTTTATTTCTCATCTAATCTCACCTTCTAATCCAACGTCTGAGCAACTGTTACAACCGTTAGGTCACTCAAATCAACTGCAGGTTTGATATAAATTTTAGAAGCAAGTCCATAATCACCTTGCTCAACTTTAGACACAACACCAACATTTAAACCCTTTGGTGTTGTGCCTCCAAGACCAGATGTGACAACAGAATCACCTTTTTTCAAGGCTTTCTTAGAAGTAATTTGACCCATAATTAATAAATTATCTGTTTTATCATAGTCAGTAATTAAACCATTAATAATATCATCGTTTGAATTATTTACTTGAACTGCAAATCTATTAGCAGAATCATTAGTAGTCGATATTAATTCAACTTTACTATTTGTTTTATTAACTTCTATAACACGACCAATCAATCCAGAACCAGCCATCACTGGTGCGTTCTTTTTAACACCAGACGCACTACCTTTACTTATCACAAGTTGATTTAGCCAACCAGAAGGTAATCGCGTTAAAACAGATGCATTAATTGAAGTATAATCAGTCAATGTACTGTCCAATTTTAATTCCTTTTTCAGCTGTTTATTCTCATTTTTAACAGTGTCTGATTCCACTTGAACTTGTGCTAATTTATCAACTTGTTTTTTTAATTTTTGATTTTCTTGATATGTATTTAAAAGATCAGAAATACCAATAACTGAACTTTTTAAGCCATTTGCAGGATAACTAACTGCTCTATCAAATAGACCAACAACATCATTACCAAATTCTTGAATGAGCGGTGGTGTTGATTTTTTATTTCTAACGGAAACTGAAAATGAAATTAAACTAAAACTCACAATAATGGCTATTAAAATGATGATTAGTCTTCTATTTGAAAAAAATTTCTGCATGTTCGCTATCCTCCACTTACCTTATAATTAACTAAAAAATTAAGAGGCTGGATAAATAAACCACCAACCTCTTCATTTTTAGCTTATGTGATTTTTAAAATCTATCTTTTCTTCATGACGTCGATACTTTTTAATGATTCACCTGTACCAATTGCAACACAGTCGAGTGGTTCATTAGCAATAAAAACAGGCACTTTTGTAACTTCAGAAATAACTTCTGATAGGTTTTTTAATAATGCACCACCACCTGTTAATACAATACCATGGTCAATCACATCAGCAGCAATTTCTGGAGAAGTTTCTTCCAATGTTTCCTTAATAGCAGTAATGATTTCAGCAATAGATTCTTGAATAGCAACTGCAATATCAGTTGCTTTTACAGTAACTGTTTTAGGAAGACCCGTAATCAAATCACGTCCTCTGATAGTTGTATCTTCAATTGATGCAGCATCTTTAACTGATGCAGATGCAACGTCCATTTTTAATTGTTCAGCTGTTCTTTCACCAATCAATAAATTAAAGTTTTGACGAATATATGACACAATTGATTCATCCAATTTATCGCCAGCCATTCTGATAGAACGGCTTGAAACAATACCACCTAATGAAATTGTAGCAACATCTGTTGTTCCACCACCGATATCAACAACCATATTACCCGTTGGATCCATCACTGGTAATCCAGCGCCGACTGCTGCAGCAAATGGTTCTTCAATAACGTAGGCGTCACGCGCACCGGCAACACGAGTTGCATCAATAACGGCACGTTTTTCAACTTCTGTAACGCCACTAGGAACACATACCATTACATAAGGTTTACCTGCAGATTTACCTAAAGCTTTTTGAATGTAATATTTCATCATAGCAACTGTTGTGTCATAATCAGCAATTACACCGTCTTTCATTGGGCGAATAGCCACAATGCTACTTGGTGTACGACCGATCATTGCACGAGCATCTTCTCCAACAGAAACAATTTCATCAGTTTTAACATTTTTAGCGACGACTGAAGGTTCACGTAAAACAATACCTTTTCCCTCAACATACACGATTGTATTAGCTGTTCCTAAATCAATTCCTATATTCTTTGTTCCAAATCCAAACACAGTCTTTCTTCCCTTCATCGTCAGCCTTCTAGGCGCTTTTATTCGTAGTATTTACATTATATCATAATCAAAAGTGAGATTTCATTCAATATTTACTAATTTTTATTAAGTTTATCTTAAATTATTATAAGGTAATTAATTTTGAATCCATAATCTTATTAAGTTTATCATATCTAATTTCATAGAACAAGAGAGCACCCTTGATAATCAAAGGACGCCCTCTTCTTTCATACTAAGATATTTAGTATTACCCGAAATAATATGATCTAACAGCTCAATTCCCATAAGAATACCACATTTTTCAACTCTTTTAGAGAAAATAATATCATTCTTAGATGGTGTCACATGCCCACTCGGATGATTATGGACCAATATAATTTTAGCTGCACCATATTTTAATGCAACTGCAAAAATATCTCTTGGATGGACCGTTGCTGAATTCAAAGTTCCAATGAACAATGTCTCTTGTTTTACAATTTGATTTTTTGTATCCAAGAATAATCCAATTAAAAACTCTTGGTTTAATCCACCTAACTCAGCAACCATTCTAACCCCAGCATCATGACTTGAACAGATTTGTCCACAAATAAAATGAGGTTCACTGTTGATTCGTGTTCCCAGTGTAACAATAGCTTGTAATTGTAATGCTGTAGACTGATTATTCCCATCCATCAATAACTGATAATCTTTTAAACAACATTTTTTTAGTTGGCTTAAAGATTGGTAACGTGAAGAAAAATTATTAACACACTTTCCAACATCATTAGGGTTCGTTAATAATAAACTAAAAACAACCGTCAAAAGCTCTTTATCTGATAAATTATCACATTGATACTTTTGGATTTGTTCCAGTAGATATTCATTTGAGCAACTAGAAATAAGTGACATGGTGATTCCTCCTATTTTTTATTAAATACGAGAAATTCACTTATTTAAATTATTCTGATACAAAATAACTACGAACCTCCGAAATAAAGTACAACGATCCTGTCACAAGTAATAAATCATCAGAAGACATTTCGCCAACACTTTGAACTAATGCCTCTTTCCAACTTTCTTGAATGGAGACATTATCAAACTTATTAACGTTGAAATCATCTATTTTGCTTACTAGACGTGGCCCTGAAAATTGAGTTAGTATAACTCGTACATGAGGAACTGCAGCTAATTTTTCCAGCATTTGTTTGCCTTGCTTATCCGCTAGTACTGCAAAAATAATTGTGATTTCTTTATCTTGAAAATGCGTTTTAAGCAACTGCGTAATCCGATCCACTGCTGCGCTATTGTGCGCACCGTCTAAAATAACTAACGGTTCATCATTTACTTTTTCAAAACGTCCTGGCCATCGTGTCTCTGAAATACCTTGCCTAATTGATTTAGGACTAATGGCCCATCCCTGAATTTCAGCAACCTTCTCAAAAGTAGCAATTGCTGTTGCTGCATTTTCATCTTGAAATTCACCTAATAATGGCACAGAAAGTTGTTTAATATTCAATTTATTCGACGTATACGTTAAAATTTCTTCCCATGATGATTTTGTTCCCTCAGATTTAGCATTAAAATCCACTCCTAATCGAAAAATAGGACTATTTTTTAATTTAGCCTCATTATTAATCACGCTAAAGACTTCATCAGTTACTCTACCAACGATAATAGGCCGATTACGTTTAATGATACCTGCTTTTTGTTGCGCTATCTTTTCAATTGTATTACCTAATATTTTCATATGATCTAGACCAATTGTTGTAATAACTGAAATAATTGGATCAATAATATTAGTTGAATCATACTTCCCGCCTAAGCCCGTTTCAACAACTACAATATCTACAGGATTTATGCTGCCAAAGTATACAAACATCATTGCAGTAATAATTTCGAATTCAGTTGGTCCCCCCTCAAAATCGGCTAGTTCAATATCCATTCGATCAACAACTGGTTTCACGACATTTACTAAATGTAAAAGGGCGGTATCATCAATCATCTGTCCATTTAAGGAAATACGTTCATTAAATTTAACAATGAATGGTGAAGTATAAGTTCCTACATTCAACCCTTGTGCAATTAATAATTCACGTAAAAATGCAACTGTTGAGCCCTTTCCATTCGTTCCAGCAACATGAATCATCGCGATATTACCTTGTGGGTTATCTAAGCGTTCCATAAATGCTCGCATTCTATTCAAAGATGGACTTTTTTTAAATTTTGTTCGCCCATGAATAAAATTGAGTGCCTCTTCGTAAGTTGTGATCAATTTTCCGTCCCGCTTTCTAAAAAAAATAGACTTATCTCAGGTATATTGTACCCGAAATAAGTCTATTTTGTTAGATTAAACTTCTGCTTTTAAATCAGAAATTCTTTCCTTAGTTGCTGTTAATTTAATTTGGTAATCTGCTAATTTTTCTTTTTCTTTTGTAACTACTGCCTCAGGTGCACTAGCAACAAACTTTTCATTGCCTAATTTTTTAGTTCCACGCACAACTTCAACATCAAGTTTTTTAACTTCTTTTTCCAAACGAACAATTTCGTCATTCAAATCAATTAGTTCAGCAAGTGGCATATAAATCTCTGCTCCCGTAATTACAGACGTCATTGCTAGCTTAGGAGCAACAACATTTGAACTGATTTGAAGTTCCTTAGGATGACAGAATCGTTGAATAAATTCTTGATTGTCTTCAAAAATAATCTTTGTTTTTTCATCAGTTGTTTTAATCAATAAATCAACTGCACTGGACATAGGTGCATTTACTTCTGCACGATTATTTCTAACAGCACGAATTAATTCAATTAAATTGTTCATATCAATAACTGATTGTTCATCTTCAAATTCTGGATGAACCACTGGGTAATCTGCAACAACAATTGATTCCCCTTCATGAGGCATTGTTAACCAAAGTTCTTCAGTTACAAATGGAATAATTGGATGAAGCAATTTCAATGTTTGATCTAAAACATAAGCCAAAATTTGTTGTGTATTTTGCTTAACTGTCAGATCTTCACCATTAAGATTTTCTTTACTCATTTCAATATACCAATCACAGAAGTCATTCCAGATGAAATTGTATAGAGCACGACCAGCTTCACCAAATTCAAAGACATCAAATAAGCGTGTAACTTCAGAAACAGTTGTATTTAATCGGCTTAATATCCATTTGTCAGCAAGCTGCCATTCTGATTTAGCTGGTAATTCAATTTTATCCACACCATCTAAATTCATAATAACAAATCGACTAGCATTCCAAATTTTATTAATAAAGTTCCAAGAAGCATCCATTTTAGTGTAACTAAAACGAACATCTTGTCCTGGTGCAGATCCATTAGATAGGAACCAACGAAGTGCATCTGCTCCATACTTTTGAATAACGTCCATTGGATCAATCCCATTACCAAGTGATTTACTCATTTTACGGCCATTCTCATCACGAATTAATCCATGAATCAAAACGTGTTCAAATGGACGTTCATCTGTAAATTCTAAGCTTTGGAAAATCATTCGTGATACCCAGAAGAAGATAATATCATATCCTGTGACAAGCGTATTAGTTGGGAAATAACGTTTAAAATCAGGTGCATCAGTATTTGGCCAACCCATTGTTGAAAATGGCCATAAAGCACTTGAAAACCACGTATCTAAGACATCATTATCTTGTTCCCAATTTTCGATATCAGTTGGTGCAACCTCACCAACGTACATTTCGCCAGTTTCTTTATGATACCAAGCTGGGATTTGATGTCCCCACCATAATTGACGTGAAATAACCCAATCATGAACATTTTCCATCCACTGTGTAAATGTATTTTCAAATCGTTCTGGGACGAATCCAACTTTGTCATCCCCTTGTTGGAATTTCAAAGCTTCTTCTGCGAGTGGTTTCATTTTAACAAACCATTGTGTTGATAAACGGGCCTCAACTTGAACGCCAGTTCTTTCAGAATGACCAACACTATGTGTAATTGGATCAATCTTAATCATTAAGTCCTCAGCTTCAAGATCTTTAACAATTGCTTTACGTGCTTCAAAACGGTCCATGCCAACATATTTACCAGCATTTTCGTTCATTGTTGCATCTTCATTCATTGTATTAATACGAGGTAAGTCATGGCGATTACCTACTTCAAAGTCATTAGGATCATGAGCAGGTGTTATTTTAACCATCCCTGTCCCAAATGCCATATCAACATAATGATCTGTAATAATAGGAATTTCTTTGTTAACAAGTGGTAGAATGACTTTTTTACCAACAATATCTTTGTAACGATCATCATCAGGGTGAACAGCAACAGCGACATCGCCCATCATCGTTTCTGGACGTGTTGTCGCTATTTCAATAAATCCAGAACCATCAGCGAATGGATATTTAACATGATAAAAAGCACCTTCATCATCTTGATGAATGACTTCAATATCTGATAAAGCGGTTCTTGCTTTAGGATCCCAATTAATAATGTATTCGCCACGATAGATTAATCCTTTATTATATAAATTAACAAAGACTTTTTTTACGGCATCTGACAAGCCGTCATCTAATGTGAAACGTTCACGACTATAATCGAGTGATAATCCCATTTTAGCCCATTGCTTATGAATAACATCAGCGTATTCATCTTTCCAATCCCAAACTTGTTGTACAAATTTCTCACGGCCTAAATCATAACGCGTCACACCTTGTTCAGCTAGTTTAGCTTCAACCTTTGCTTGTGTTGCAATTCCAGCATGGTCCATTCCTGGTAACCAAAGCGTATCAAAGCCTTGCATTCTTTTTTGTCTAATTAAAATATCTTGTAATGTTGTATCCCAAGCATGGCCTAAATGTAATTTACCAGTAACATTAGGCGGTGGAATAACGATTGAATAAGGTTTTGCTTCTGGATTAGCATTAGGTTTAAATAAATCTTTTTTCAACCATTCTTCATAACGGCCAGGTTCAACCTGACTTGGATCATATTTTGTTGATAATTCAACTTCTTTTGTCATGAGTTCTCCTTTTCATCTATCAATTTTATTTTAGGCATAAAAAAACACCGTCATCAAAAAACATTTCTGTTTTAGGACGACAGTGCCGTGGTACCACCTAAATTGGGTTTTAACCCCTCTTAATTACTTTTTAACGAACAATAATGTCCGGTTATTCCTACTTAATTTCAGAATAACGACTCCTGAGCTACCACCATAATGTCTAATTAAAATGTTTCAGCCTAGCATTTTATCTCTGAAATGACTGGTGTTCTCATTCTTTGTCTGTAGTCACATTTTAGCGTTTATTCTGAAAATCGTCAATATTTTATTTTTTTAATTCTTCAAGTAGTTTAGCGTAGTCTGGCTCATTTGAGATTTCCGTAACCAGTTCTTCATAAATAACATGTCCAGTTTCATCTAAAATGAAAACCATTCGAGCCATATGACCAAATTCCGGAACATCTAATCCAGTAACTTTCGCAAAATTCCCCTTATCTGCATGAAGCAATTGTAAATTGTTTACACCCTCAGCGGCACACCAATTTTTTTGATCTTCTTTTGAATCATCAGATACGGTAATAAATTCGATATCTCTAAAATTATCTGCTTCCATATTAAAACGTTTTGTTTCTATACTGCAAACACTTGTCGTAATACTTGGAACAACACTTAATACTAATTTTTTACCTGTACTTTTAGGTAATGTTACAACTTGATCATTTTCATCGTACGCATTAACTGTAGGAAAAACTTCCCCTACTTTTGGTGCTTCCCCAACTGTATCCATTTCACTACCATGACGAGTTACTTTCATAATTGACCACCCTTTCTTTATTTATCTCTATCTTACTCAATTACTGTTTAAGAAGCGACTTATTTGATTGGACAAAAAAAGATTAGACCGATTTGTCTAATCTTTTAAAGTGCTACTATAGTAATTCTGCGAATAATTCACTATTTTCATTTAAATATTCTTCGCCAACACGAATCTTGCTAACCTTGACACCTGCCAATGCACGTTCCATTAAGCCATCGATATCCAAACGAGCTTCAAATTCCCTTGAACGGTCTAAACGAGGCTTTGTTTTAGGTGCTGGTGGGGCAAAAATTGTACAACAATCTTCAAATGGTTTAATTGAAAGTTCAAATGTATCAATTTTTTTAGCAACATCAATAATTTCATTTTTATCCATTGAAACGACTGGTCGAATAATTGGCATTGTTGTAACGTCATTAATTGCAACCATGCTTTCAAGTGTTTGAGAAGCAACTTGGCCTAATGATTCTCCATTAAAGATTGCTAATCCACCACGTAATTCGGCAATTTTTTCAGTTAAACGTAACATGAAACGACGTGTTATGGTCATTAAATATGGTTCTGGTACATCATGTTTAATTTGCTCTTGAATCTCAGTAAAAGGAACTTCAATAAATTGAATCGTTCCAACATAAGGTGTCAATTTAACTGTTAGTTCTTTAGCCTTAGCTAAAGCTTGTTCACTTGTATATGGTGGACTGAAGAAATGAACCATCTCCATTGAAACACCACGTTTCATACCAAGGTACCCTGCAACAGGCGAATCAATTCCACCTGATAACATTAACATCCCTTTACCAGCAGTACCAACGGGTAAACCACCAGCACCCTGACGCGTTTCAGAAGATAAGAAAATCCCATTTGAACGAACTTCAACACGTAAAATAATATCAGGCTGTTTCATTTTAACAGTAATGCCAGGCACGTGATCTAAAATCCAGCCACCTAGTTCGTCATTCAACTCATTAGTATCTAATTCAAAATCATGATCAGAACGACGTGTGTTAACTTTAAATGTTGTCCCTTCAACAAATTGCTCACTAATCATTGCTACAGCTGTTTCTTTAACTAAATCCATATCTTGTTCAACGCGAATTGCAGGTGAAAAATTTTGAATCCCAAAAACCTGTGATAAACGTTGCATAACTAATTCGCTGTCGTCACCGTTTAAATTAATGTGCATCCGATCACGATTTGCTTTAACAACTAAATCATCAAAACCATGTAAACTATTTCGAACGTTTGTTCCTAGGCGATCAATAAAGTTCCTCTTATTTTTTCCTTTTGTTGATAGTTCGCCATAACGAACCATTATCTCTGTATATTGCATGTCGACATCCTCTCATTATTTAGAATTAATTTTTTCAAATTTATGATACAAAATATCAAAAATACGATTAAATTCTTTTGCTTCTTCTAGCGTATTATTTCCATCAAAACTGATTCGAACGGCTGATTTAGCAAGCGGTTCTGGCACATTCATTGCTAATAATGTGCCAGATGCTTGATTTTTCTTTGATGAACAAGCACTTGTAGTTGAAATATATATTCCTTCACTTTCAAATGCATGAACAATTGATTCGCCACGAACACCCTCAATTGCAAAACACAATATATGTGGCGCAAAATTTGATTGTAATTTTGAAAAAGTTGTAATCTTATCAAACTTACTAATATGGTTGAAAACTAATTCTTTAACAGCTTTTTGTTTCATCACCATCTTAGTTTCATCTGTTAATAATAATCGCAATGCTCTTGCCATGCTAGCAATTGCAGGTACATTTTCAGTTCCGCTACGTAAGTTATGTTCTTGTCCACCACCTGTAAGAAGTGGTTCAATGTGACGACCTCTTTTACTGTAAATAAACCCTACTCCACGTGGCGCATGAAATTTATGCCCAGAGAACGTTACAAAATCTACTCTGTCACTCATAAAAGCTTCTTGCACACCTTTACCAATGGCTTGAACAGCATCCACATGAAAATGAACTGTTGGATAATCTTTTAGTACGTCCCCAATTTCAACTAAAGGCTGAATGGTTCCAATTTCATTATTAACTGCCATAACTGAAACTAAAATAGTATCAGATCTCAAAGCAGCCTTTAAATCATCAATACTAATTCGCCCCTCATCATCAACTGGCAAATAGGTAACCTCAAAACCAAGCTGTTCCAGCTGAGCCATTGTATTCATAACAGCAGGATGCTCAACGGTTGTCGTAATTAAGTGCTTACCATGGTTCATTTTTGCCATAGCCGTTCCTTTAATTACCCAATTGTCACCTTCAGTTCCACTTCCAGTAAATAATATTTCATCTTCAAATACATTTAATAAGCTTGCGATCTGTTGGCGTGACTGCTCTAATAAATTATGAGCTATCTCACCTAAGTTATTTAGGCTAGATGGATTACCCCATACTTGGTCACTAACTTTATTATATGTATCTAAAACTTCGGGCGTTATTTTTGTTGTTGCGCTATTATCAAAATAAATCATTAGTTACCTTCTTTTCTGAAAAATACTTTTCTCATTATAATATACTTCGTACCAGATTGACACTTTTTATTCATCCCTGGTGTTTCTTTATAGAATATAAAAGTGGCGACTGAACAAATTAATGCCCTAGTCCCCACTTAATATAGTTACTATTCAATTTCAAAGCTGTCTTCCATATTATCATAATATTGTTTCTCTATTTTTTTATATGAACCAGGCTCTACTTTATCTAATGCAGTCGCAATTGTTTCCAAACTAGCTGCATAATTAAAATCATTATTAAATAATTGCTTTGCCTTTTCAAATGCAATTGCAATCTCTTCATTCGAATTTCTAAATCTATTCGCATATTGTAGTAAACTCTCAGATAACGATGCACTATCAATAAGATCGTGTGTCTTATCTTCTAAACTTTCAAGATCTGCTTCAATATCGATAATTTGTTTTGCAATTTTTTCAATGTTAATTCTTAATTTACCAATTGCTACTTCAACTTCTTCAATTTCATCACTAACAACATAGAAAAAATCTAAGTAATCATTAGGTAGTCCTGGAAGATTAACCTGTTCAACTTGTCTTTTAATTTGATGTAATTCAATATCAAATCTTTGAATTGTTGCGCTGGCCTTTTTTTCATTGCTACGTAAATCCTGAATACTAGCATCAATTTTTTGTTGTTCAGATTCAATTTTTTCTAACAACTTAGAGTTTTGTTCAACTCGCTCAGCCATCTCGCTATAAATTGCTTCACCAGAATCAATAACCGCTTTATCAGTATCATGTTGTGCATCAATGTCCCTAATTTGTTGATTTAATTTTTGCGCGTCTTCTAATTCATTATGACTTAATTCATAATTTTGACCCAATCTATCTAATTCAACTAAAAGCATTTGACTTTGTTTTTCAGCATGATCAATGAATTTACGATAACTTTCTTCTTGCTTTTCTATCTTATCTTTTGCGGCCAACTCTTTTTCCATAACATCATATAAATAATCAATTTGATTAGCCATGTCATTAACTGCAACAATTGTTGACGCTACTTCTAGGTTCTCTAATTTAAGTAATGTTTCGTCAACACGTGTTTGAATTTCGTCTATTTGTTTAGGGATGTCATCCCCCACTGGAAAATTATAATTTTCATCCGTTAATTTCATGTAACCAGATTGTAATTCAGCAAGTTGATCTGGAAATTCGTTCTTCAAACTTTTATATAGTGGTGGAATCTCATCAAGAATCTTTTCTAACGAAGTTGTATCTTCTCTTAACTTACTTAAAACTTTTTCAGCCGTATCATGATCTCCAGCACTCGTTAATGTTGAAAAACGGTCAAAATCATCTTCAAGACCAGTTAGTTTATCCTCAAGTTTATCGATACTAGGTCCATACGAAAAGTTCTTTGATAATAATGTTTTACGTAAATCCTGATATTTTTTTTCAAGTGAATCAACAGCTTGATGATTACTTTCATCACTTTCTTTCAACGACGTTAATGCTTTTTCAATCCCTTTAAGTGTTTTTTCACTTGAAATTAATTTTACTTCTATTTCTGCCGCTAATTGACGGTTAGAAAGAAATTGATATTTCGAGTTTGCTTCATATGCTTCATTAATTTGTGTCGAAATTTTAGGCAATTTTGCATTTTGCACTTCTTTAAAGTCTGATTGTAATGCTGAAAATGTTTTAAGACTTTCACCTGTTAACCCCAAATCCTTCGTTAACTGAAGCTGTTGTTCAACTTCAGAATGAGCAATAACCTTTACTTGATCACGAAATGTTTCGAATTTTTTTTCATTGCGTTTCTGAAGAAAAAACGCTGTTGCATAGATAATAATGGCTACTACTATTATTCCAACAAAAATCTGTGTCATATCCTAATCCCGCCTTTAGCTTACTAAAATTTATATTTACTTTTCACATTCAAATTTTATGCTTCTAATCATTATATCATAGACCTTTAAAGCGTTCACTAGCTTTTATCTATTATTTATAGAAATTAATGTTATTAATTATATACATTCTTTTTATTATGTAAACAAACGTGAAAACAAATTGACATTAGTTTAAAAAGACAGTATGATGAGTCTTGTGTAAAATAATGCAGCGGTGGACGGTAAGCTCGTCAACAGTTTGTTGCCCAATTGTCTTGGTTCAATTAGTACCCTTTCAGCTGCAAAGGTGAACATTGCAAAACAAACTGCACGAATACTAAGTTCACAAAGGATTATTTTACTCCAAAACAAATATTGGAGGAATTTATATATGTCACGTTATACTGGCCCAAGTTGGAAAGTTTCACGTCGATTAGGTCTTTCTTTAACAGGTACTGGTAAAGAATTAGCTCGTCGTCCTTATGCACCCGGTGATCATGGTCAAAACAATCGCCGTAAATTATCAGAATATGGTTTACAATTACGAGAAAAACAAAAACTTCGTATGATGTACGGTTTATCAGAACGTCAATTTGCTAACTTATTTATTAAAGCTGGTACAATTCGCGAAGGTAAACATGGTGTTAACTTCATGATCTTACTTGAAGGTCGTTTAGACAACGTTGTTTATCGTTTAGGTTTGGCTTCTACTCGTCGCCAAGCTCGTCAATTGGTAAACCATGGTCACATTACTGTTGATGGCAACCGCGTTGATATTCCTTCATACGCAGTTGAAATCGGTCAAGTAATCTCATTACGTGAAAAATCAAAGAGTTTACAAATTGTTAAAGACGCAATGGAAGCATTAGTTGGCCGTCCACAATTCGTACAATTTGATGCTGATAAATTAGAGGGTTCATTAACTCGTTTACCAGAACGTGAAGAACTTGAAGCAGATATCGACGAATCACTTATCGTTGAATACTACAACAAATTATAATTTCAAATTAAAAAACATCTCATTCTTAATGAGATGTTTTTTTTGTCCATATTTTATAGATTTCAATTAGTGGCAGTAATGTATTTTTCAAGTCGTTTAGTTGTTTATATTCATTTAAGCTAAAAAACTCATCTTCAATAGCTAAATTCTGTCCAATCAATAGTTCTTTAGTTTGTACACTACTCCACTTTTGACTATCAGTAAGTGTTATTGTGTTTGCTAAAGTACCCGTCTCTTTATTTGTATGATCCACTGACCACACGAAAGTATCTTCTAGTTTCTGAATCATTATTATTGATTCAGAAACGCCCTCTTCATACAAGCTTTTGTCTTTAATATCTGCTAATGCAGATAACCAGATAAATAACCGATCATCCCAATAACCAATTTCAAAATGTGGCATCATTTTATAGCCACGTTTATTCTCGCTAAAAGCCATCCAAGTATCAGGCGGTGGATTTTTTGATCTTCTAGCATGTTTTGCAATGTGCAAATACATTTTAATTCCTAATTGTTCTTCTAAAAAAGGTAGTAGTTCAGCTCCCACCTTTTCGAATTTGGGATCAATAATTGTCTTTATTTTTTTTAATCGTCCGTCTAATGTTTGATCTTTAAAAATTAAAAAATCATCTTTTATAAACATTTCGCTCTCTCCTTTTGTATCAAACATGGTATGCTAAATTCATAACTTACTGAAAGGTGGTCAACTCCATGACTGAAAATAACTTAGATCCACATCTTCAATCTGGCCTTTACGGAACACCTCAACTTCATCCCGATGAACAAAGAAAGTACTTAGGGACATTTAGAGAGCGGGTCAGCCTAGCAATGACTGTTGCTGAGGTAACAGCATCTAAAAATATGGCTGGATTTGAAAAAGAACTACTTGAACATCCCGACTATCATGTTCTACTTAATGGTACAATTGATCAGAATATATTAGCCCCATACATCACCTTAACGCATAAGCATGATGTTAAATTTACATTAACATCAAATAATGATACTCCTGATGGGGTTGAAATTATGGGGCTAGTTGTCGCTTCTGAAAAAAATGCGATTAATGAATCTGTTATTGATATTAATGAAAAATATCCAATTATACAAGTTGAAACGCCAGAAAAGAAAAAATCATTTTTTGAAAATTTATTCGATTAGCATAAAAACTTAAACTAACACTTTTATATTAAGTGTAGTTTAAGTTTTTTATTTGGTTTCTAAAATCTTTACTATTTCATTAGCAATAGGCTGGTTATCTCCAAAATTAGGAAACGAATTTATCGATAAATCAGGAGCCGTTTCAATTGAAAGAACGGTTAAAGCATCCCTATGTCTATAGTCATATGCTATATACAAGTTAGGAATAACCACATCAACTGCCCCCATCGTCATTTTTAAACGTTTTGCATAACCTTCAATTAACGCTATATATGATTCGTCCATTTGATTGCTAACTTCATTTTGATTTGCACCCGAATAAAAATTACTATCATATCTAATGATTGCTTCAGACCCTCTTGAAATAACAGTTGATTCAGTAATACCTTGTGATGCTATTGTTTGATGTTCAACTTCTGACAATTTAAGCGGATACCATGGACCTTGACTAGTACGTTCTACTTGTGCATTTTTTATTGTAATTAACTGTGCCAACGTCTTTCGTCCATCGCCAACTACACTAACTGGTAATCTTTCAACAATACCCTTTACATGGCCACCTACAATCATAAATCGATAGACTGACCCAACAGTAATTTCTTCAATTAAAACTTGTGTATCAATTGATAAGATACGTTTAACGGCTTCTTTATACTCGCTTAACGTCGGAGCCACTCGAAATACATGTGTTGCTTGACTGCTCTTTATGAATCTTGGCTTAATAACTAATGCTTTGTTGACTACATCTGCATAATAGTTCATAGCTTCATCTAAAGTGTGTACATTAATACTACTAGGAACTTTAATATCAAGGTTGCCCAATATTTTTTTAGTTGTTTGCTTGTCATATGCAATTTTGTTTAAAACACTGGTATCTAAATCAGAAATTACCCCATTTTGCAGAAGATGTCCGTTCACCCGTATGACGTCCAAATCACTGTCAACAAGATCAAAATAAGACCCTCTTTTTATCAACGCTGCTAAAATAAGCTGCGTATTTTTCGAGTAACAGTTAAAGCCAATCAATGAACTTAACTGTGACTGATACTTTATCTTATTAGATTTTGCTTGTTCCATTGCAAAATCAGCCAACGATTTATTAATATCTTCATCAACTATCCTTGCACTCAGACTCAATTCAGGTCGTTCAAATTGTAATTTAAATTGAACTAATGTATCCTCTAAATTTTTATCTAGATAAAAATTATCATTAAATAAAATTAATTCGTTCAGCAGTTTTATTGCAGCATTTTTAACAATCGAGGTTGTTTTAGGGTCTTCTATTGCCACCTCATTTTTTAATTGTTTCGCTTTAAATATAATATCATCAACTTCATTTTCTGCCATATCTGGCGTCATTAGAAAGTAAGCCGCTAATAATTGAATAAACTTAATTGTGTCACCTTGAATACCAACACGAGAAAATGGATCAACATCAAATCCACGGAGTTCAATATAATTAACACCAGATGAAATTAATGTATCTTCCTTTTTAGTAGCTGATTTAAATTGTACATCTCCATAATATTCAGAAAATGATAACAATTTACCATTCTGGACCATCTTATTAAGTGACGTAACGTATGAGTTAATTGATCGATAAGAAGCTTGAACTGAACTATCAATATTGGTATAGCCAAATTCACTGTTTCTAACACTTCTAACCGGATGACAAGCATTATAATTAGTACTTTCAACAATTGGTGTTGCTCCAAACAAGTAAGTTGTAAGCCAACTCTTTTCCATAAATTTGCGTCCAATTTTTAAATAGACGTAATTATGAAATTCTATATAAGAATTAAAATAACTATGAAACTCAGAATCAAATAAAATCTGAATTACTTTTTCTGGAAAGCTAAAATTAAGATGTACAGACGTAAAAAGTTGACGTTTTTTTCCATACTTTTCTGCTAATTTATTTCGGTATATAAATCCTAATTCATCTGGATGCGCTATTCTTACTTTAGATTCATCCACTGGTAATTTAGGAATTGAACTCAATGGCCATAACTGTTCATCACTATCCAATTCTTGTGTTGCGACTTGTTGAATGGCATCTAGATAGTTAATAACATTATCAGCCCCCTCAATTGGTGGCGTGATAAATTCCATTTGTGATTCGCCAAAATCTGTTTTTATATAAGGATGTTTAAATCTATCTCCTAATGATTCAGGATGATCAGTTGAACTCAGCACTCCCGTATTCTTCACTCTTTGAGTTTCTCGCTCTAATCCTATCAACGATTTTCTAAGTAGAGGTGCGAGCTTTTCTTCCTGAATTTGTAATCCGATTGCATCTAGTTTCATATCATTGTGCCTCCTCATTTGTCTATTACATTGTACCAAATATTTGAATTAATCCTTCATATTTGCAATCCATTGTGCCAATTAAATTTATGCAATATGCTATACTATTCTTTAGTAATCAACGTGAAAGGAGCCACATATGTTACAACCACTTGCATTCAGAATGCGACCAACTAAAATTGAAGAAGTCGTTGGCCAACAACACCTTGTTGGTCCAGGTAAAATTATCAAACGAATGGTCGAAGCAAAACTGCTTTCATCTATGATTTTATACGGACCACCTGGCACTGGTAAAACGAGTATCGCCAGTGCTATTGCCGGATCAACTCAGTATGCATTTCGTAAATTAAATGCTGCAACTGATTCTAAGAAAGACCTTGAAATCGTAGCTGAAGAAGCAAAAATGAGCGGTACTGTTATTTTACTTTTAGATGAAATCCATCGATTAACGAAACCTAAACAAGACTTCTTATTACCCCACTTAGAAAGTGGCCAAATTATTTTAATCGGTGCAACAACAGAAAATCCTTACATTACCATCAATCCAGCTATTAGAAGTCGAACACAAATCTTTGAAGTTAAACCTTTAGACGAAAATGATATTGAAACTGCACTTGATCGTGCACTAGTAGATAAAAATATTGGTCTCGGAAATCTTAATATTAATTTAGAAGCTAATGCACGGTTACACTTAGCGCGAGCAACCAACGGAGATTTACGTAGTTCTTTGAATGCACTTGAACTAGCTGCTAAGTCAACCCCACCTGATAGTTCAGGTGTCATTACCTTATCACTATCAGTCATAGAAGAGTGTCTACAAAGAAAAGCATTAACCCATGATAAAGATGGCGATGCTCACTATGATGTTATTTCTGCTTTTCAAAAATCAGTAAGAGGTTCCGATGTTAACGCGGCTTTACATTACTTAGGACGTTTAATTCTTGCTGGTGATTTACCTACAATTGCAAGGCGTTTAATCACAATGGCATACGAAGATGTCGGATTAAGTAGCCCTGCAGCATGTGCTAGAACCTTAACTGCTGTACAGGCGGCAGAAAAAATTGGCTTTCCAGAGGCTAAAATACCTCTGTCTAACGCAGTAATTGATCTCTGCCTCTCACCCAAATCAGACTCGGCAAATGTTGCCATAAATAATGCAATTGCTGATATTGAAAAAGGTGGTTTTGGAGATATTCCTGCTCATTTAAAAGATTCACATTACAAAGGTGCTGCAGATTTAGGTCATGGTATTGGTTATAAATTTCCACATAACTATCCAAATGATTGGGTTGCCCAACAATATCTTCCAGATAAATTGAAAGATGCTAATTATTATGAGCCTAAAGCAAACGGGCGTTATGAACAAGGACTTAAAGAACAATATAGTAAATTACATCCATCAAAAAGATGATTTGTTGCCGCTTACATCATAATTGTTGCACCTTTTAAAAGTCTGTGCTATATTAAAGATGAAGTTCTGAAGTGTACGCGTTATCTTATTAGAATGTTGACCGAACAAATAATTATACCTAGGCGTCAACTTGATAGGCTAGCTAATTTCAAGCCTTTTCACTTGGTAGTTAGAGGCTAGTACAGTCGATGCCACCTGCTTCACTGCGGGCTCAACTCACGAAGATGATTAACGGCACTACGCGGATATTCCAAAGCTTTTGCTTTGATGGTCTGGGCAAACTATGTTTGCTCAGACTTTTTTTATTAAGAATAAAGGAGTCTTTAAATGTTAATTCGGATACTTTTAGCCGTTCTTTCACTCTTACTCTTGACTATCGGCTATTACTTATTCTCACATCGCAACAAAAATTTTATGATATTTAAACCTGAGTCAAACCAGGTGCTAAGCTCAATACTACTTGTCTTTGGGTTAATTATCTGTATTGAAAGCTTAGTTGGCTTAATTTCAGTAATCATTTTTATACCCATATTTTGTGGGATACTAGTTACTCTAGCCTGCCTTACGGTTGGTGCTTTAACAATTATTTTATCTTTTTTTATGCATTAATCTAACTTTGTAACCGTTTTTACTTCTATTTTCATTCGTTTTGTCGTAAAATAGAGGTATATAAAAGAAAGAGGTGGCCGACCATGTTACAACAATATAAAAATATTTTAGTTCCTGTAGATGGTTCTGATGAAGCAAAATTAGCATTCGAAAAAGCAGTACAAGTAGCTTTAAGAAATGGCGAAGATTCTACACTTCATCTTTTGCATGTTATTGACACTAGAGCATTCCAAAATATCTCAAGTTTTGATACGTCAATGGTTGAACAAGTTAGTGATACAGCAAAAGAGACATTGAATAAGTATATTGCACAAGCAAAAGCAGCTGGTCTTAAGAATGTTGACTACTCAATTGAGTATGGTTCTCCAAAAGTAGTTATTGCTAAAAATGTTCCTATTAATTTAGATATTGATTTAATTGTGATCGGCGCTACTGGATTGAATGCAGTCGAACGATTATTAATTGGTTCAGTTACAGAATACGTAACTCGAGTTGCTGTTTCTGATGTCTTAGTTGTTCGAACAGATTTAAATAACACACCTGCTCTTAAAAATAATCTTAAAAAATAAAAAAAGAAATTAGCCATAATTGGTTAATTTCTTTTTATTTTGTCTTGAATTTACATAAAGTAATATGGTCATCTACCATACCCATACTTTGCATCAATGAATAAATAATTTTAGGACCAACAAACTTAAACCCTAATTTCTTCAATTCTTTAGATAACTTTTTTGAAATGTCGGTTTCAGCTGGAACATCCTCTGCATGTCGCCAGAGATTATTAATTGGTTTATTTGCTACAAATTCCCATAAAAATGAATCAAATGATTGCCCATCTTGGTTCATTCTTATGATCGCCTGTGCATTCGCGATAATAGCGATAATTTTTTGCTTATTTCGAATAATATCTGCATTTTCCATTAGTTCCGCAATTTTATCTTCATCAAATTGACTAACTTTGTAAATTGAAAAATTTTCAAAAGCGTGATTAAAATGATTACGTTTATTTAAAACGGTCTTCCAGCTCAACCCTGCTTGCATTAATTCTAAACTCAATAATCTGAATAGTTGTTGATCGCCATAAAGCGGCTTTCCCCATTCTTCATCATGATAATCTTGCATTAACTGATTACCCGATTGGGCCCATGGGCATCTTTCCATATTCTATTCTCTCCTTCACTCAAATAAAAAAGATTACTAGTGCTGTCTCCAGACTAATAATCTTCTTAAAATTTAGATTTCAGGTAATTCAGTAAAGTCATAATGTAATTCTTTAACAGCGGCATGTTCGTCGAATGCTAATTGGATTAATTTATCAATTAATTCTGAATAACCAATTCCTGAAACTTCCCACAATTGTGGATAAAGCGAAATGTTTGTGAATCCAGGTAACGTATTTAGTTCACCAAGATATGGAATACCATCTTTAACTAAGAAATCAATTCGTGCTAAACCACGACAACCCAATGCTTCAAAAGCACGTAATGACATGTCTTGGATTTCTTTTGTTAATTCATCTGGTAATTCAACAGGCATTTCAAATTCCACACCTGAAGCATCAACGAATTTATTATTGTAATCGTAAAATACATCAGATTTAGGTACGATAACTGCACCTAATTTTGAAGCTTTTAAATCAGTATTTCCAAGAATTGAACATTCAATTTCATCAGGATTTTCGATTGATTCTTCAACTAAAAGCTTTGTGTCATATAAAAATGCATCTTCTATACCTTCAAGGAATTCTTTTTCGTTATGTGCCTTATGAATACCAACTGATGATCCTTGGTTAGCTGGTTTAATGAAAACAACTTCTCCAAGTTCCTTACTAATGTGTGCGTAAGTCATTTCAGCACGATTGTTGGCCTTAACAACCAAATATTTAGTATTTCTGATATTATTTAACGTTAACATTTTCTTAGTTAAATCTTTATCAAATGAAATTGCTGATGAACGAACATCACTACCAATATATGGTTTATCTAAAAGTTTAAATAATCCTTGAATTGTACCATCTTCACCCATATTACCATGAATAACTGGATAAAAAAGATCAATATCTTTAACTTCAGTTAAACTCATGATATTAGCTAACGGATTTGTAAAATCAATTGTTGGTAAGACATCTTCAACAACTTTTGCTTCTGGTTCGCCATCAAAAATGCGACGTGAAGCAGCATCTCCAAGTAGTACACCTTCCTTTGTAAACATGAATAAACTAACTTCGTACTTATTTTTATCCATTGCATCGTAGATATTATGTGCTGAACGTTTTGAAACGTCATGTTCTGATGAATTACCACCAAAAAGTAATCCAATGTGTATCTTTTCGCTTGTCATCATATTCTCCATTCCTATTGTATTATTTTTGTTCGCTTTAAACTCTTAGTCTAAATAATACCATGTTTATAGTAGATCTGTCATTTACGTTTGCTATTTTATTTAAACATTTAAAATCCACATGAAAAGTAAGAACACAAAGAACAGTCCGTACATGATTGGATGAACATCTTTTCGACGACCAGCAGCAATCATTGTAATTGGATAAAAAATCATTCCCAAAGCAATCCCGTCAGAGATACTATAAGTTAATGGCATACCAATTACAATTAAAAATGCTGGAATTGCAATTTCCATTTTTGTCCATTCGATTTTTGTTAAAGATTGTGCCATCAATACACCAACAATAATTAATGCTGGAGCAGTGACCTGTGTTGTTACAACTGATAATAATGGCGAGAAAAATATCCCGACAATAAATAATAATCCAGTTGTAACAGCCGTTAAACCTGAGCGTCCACCAACGGCGATACCTGCTGAAGACTCAACATATGCACCAACTGGAGATGTTCCTAAAACAGAGCCAGCAAGCATTGCTGTTGAATCAGCAACTAAAGCTTTACCGACACGAGGCATTTTATTGTCTTTCATGAATCCGGCTTGTTGAGCTAACCCAACAAGTGTTCCAGCAGTATCAAAGAAAGTAACTAACAAGAAGGTTAAAACGACTACCCATAACTGAACCGTGTTAATATCACTAATATGTTTAACGCCTTGCATAAATGTTGGGGCCAAACTTGGGGCACCGGCAACAACTTGTGTTGGCATTTTAATTAATCCTGTGATGAATCCTAGAATAACTGTTGCAAACATCCCAATAAAAATACCACCTGGAACACGTCTAACCATTAAAATTGCAGTAACAATTAAGCCAAAGATTGTTAACCATGTTGTACCAACGGTCAATGGACCTAGGCCCACAACTGTGGATTTGTTTGCGATAATTAAGCCACCATCTTGTAAACCGATAAAAGCAATAAATAAACCAATACCACTTGAGATAGCGTATTTTAAGTTACTTGGAATAGCATTAATAATCATTTCGCGTAGTTTAAAAATAGTAATTAAAATAAAAATTAGTGATGCTACAAATACACCTGCTAAAGCTGTTTGCCATGGAATTCCCATACCTATAACAACTGAATATGAGAAAAAGGCATTAATACCCAATGCGGGAGCTGTTGCTATTGGGTATTTAGCTAAAATACCCATTAAAATACAGCCTAAAGCACTTGATAATGCAGTTGCAGTAAATACTGCCCCTTTGTCCATCCCCGAAGCACTTAAAATCGTAGGATTAACAAATAATATGTAAGCCATTGATATAAACGTTGTAAAACCAGCTAACATTTCGCGTTTAACCGTTGTATGTAACTGATCAATTTCAAAATATGATTTAATGCGATTAATCATTTTAAATCTCCTTTTCATAAATACATTTGTTCGTGTTTATCTCATTAATGAGCAATTACAATTTTACTATATTCGTATATTAATGTAAATAATATTATTAAACTGTATTTTGTTAAGGATTTATTCAAATAGAACTTATACTGTAATAATTTTATCAATTTTAATATCAAACTGATTACTTGTCCATTTCTCAGAAATTACATTTTGAACGTCCAAACAAAGTGAAATTGTTTTTGGTTGATATTTTGCAATATACCGATCATAATAACCACCGCCAAAGCCAATCCTTTGATTATTCTCTAAATTAAACCCAACTCCTGGTACAATCACTAAATCTAAATTATTCTTTTCAAGTGCAACATTATATTCAGGTTCTAATAGTCCATAATCACTTTTTATAAGCACCTGTTCAATAGATAAGTAAGGTAAAAATGCAAGTTGCTTTTCAGGCATCGTTTTTGGTATATACACCCTCTTACCTTGAGACAGTGCCGCCAATAGTAATTCGTTAGTACTAAACTCAATCGATTGACTAATTGTTAATCCGATTGAATCAGCCGATTCCCATTCTTCAGATTGTAAAACTTTATCAATAATTGCCTTCTCCTGATTCCTTTTTTCAAGGACCTTATTTTTTGCCAAATCAACCATCTTGTTAATAATCATTTTTCTAATTTCTTTTTTACTCAATAGCTTATACCTCCGCGTTAAATTCACCAGTTATTACAAACTTTCCAATCATCTTACCATTTTCAACAACTTCAGAAGCCGTTCGTAAATTATCGGCGTTAATCCCCACCAATGATTTAGTCATCGTTGATTTTAGTTTGCCTTCATCTAATAACGTGGCTAAGCGATTTAATGTTTTACCTTGAGAGCTCATATCTGCCGTGTAATATACACCTTTAGTAAAAACTGTTAGCCATTTAAACTCATTACTTTTATTTTTTAATTTACCAATTGGTAAATTATCAGATGTGCCCACAATTGAAGTAATAATACCCTGAGGTCTGATGATATCTGCTGCTAAATCAAAATAAGTTTCTGTTGAGTGCAATATTAGAATACCATCAACTTCATTAATATTTAATTTAACTAATTGTTTCTTCAAATCTTTTCGGTGATTAATGACAATATCAGCGCCCATCTTTTTAACCCAATCGCTCGTTTCTAATCTTGAAGCGGTCGTGATAACAGTCAAACCAGCCCATTTAGCAAGTTGAATAGCAATAGAGCCTACACCACCAGCTCCATTAATAATTAAAACTGATTTTCCACTATTGGCATTTTTCTCTGGAATGAAATTTAATTTTTCAAATAATGCTTCCCATGCTGTTACACCTGTTAGTGGCATAGCGGCTGCTTCACTGTCTGTTATTTTCTTGGGTGCATTTCCAACTAGTCGTTCATCAACTAGCTGATACTCAGCATTACTTCCTGAACGATTATTGACACCTAAATAAAAAACCTTATCACCACTATTAAATTGTGTTACTTCTGATCCTATTTCAGAGACGACCCCGATTGCATCGAAACCTAAAATAAGTAATTTTTCTTCAGAATCAATTAACATTCTTGATTTATAATCTATTGGATTCACTGAAATACCCGTTACCTTCACAAGAATATCATGATTTTCAGGTGTCGGTTTATCGATTTTGACATCTCGTAATGCATTTTTATCTTCTGTCGGAAATTTTCCAAATGCTGCGATGGCCTTCATTTTATTTACCATTAGCTCACTCTTCTTCCATTAATATAGATTACGCTATTCATCTTACTACAATCTAACAAAAAGTTTGGTTTGTTTCACTTTTATACCGTCTAAAAATATTGAAATACTCACATTCTCAATCTGTCAGTATAGACTTAATATTTGGTTTAATGTATGCTTAAAATATTATTAAAACATATACAATTAAGGAGACACACATCATGGAAAAACCACTAAAAACGAGACAACAACTGAAATCTGAATCAAAGGCATTACTTAAAGGACACTGGAAGTCAGCTATCCTAGTTAGCTTACTAGCAATCCTTATTTTTATTGTTTATTCTCGCTTATATTCTACTGAGTACGCAGACATTATGAATTTATATTCTACTGAAAATAATAACCAATCATCAGCTATCAGTCCTATAATTTCAGCAACTGTCGTTGTTCTTTATCTTATTTTTCAAATTCTACTTGTAGGTGTTTCATATACATTCTTAACTTGGGTCAGTTCACAAAAAACACCAGAACATGCATTTACACAAAGTTTCCAAGTTTTCTCAAATGAATTATTTTTCCCATCTATTGGTATCGCCATTCTCAAAACCATTTATAGTACACTTTGGACTCTCTTGCTTATTGTCCCAGGAATTATTAAATACTATTCTTATTCACAAGTCTTTATGATTAACAAAGACTTAACAGATAACCCAAATCATCCTGACATCAGTATTAATAAAAAAATAACGTTAAGCCGTGAATTAATGAACGGACACAAATTTGATTTATTCGTAATAGAGTTAAGTCTGGTTGGTTGGTACCTATTATCAATCGTGACACTTGGAATTGGTTATATTTGGTACATGCCTTATCAACAAGCAATTAAAGCAAATTTCTACAGAGACCTTGCCGGAGATAAATTCTTAACCTTAAAATAAGCAAAAAAGACTGAATAAAATCAGTCTTTTTTATTTTGTCTTCACATGTTTAAGTCCTTCTCGCACAGCTAGCTTTGATAGATCATGGCTCTCAATAAAAGTTATAACCCAATTTTCATCAGTCTTAGCATACTCACGTAATGACCAACCAATCGCTTTTTGGATGAAAAATTCATCTGTTGTTCTATCATTCAAAATCATCTTTGATAAGTAAGCTAGATTAGTTTCTTCACGATAGCCTAACTGAAGATTTATACCCACACGACGCATCCAGAAATTATCATGGTTTTCAAATTGCTTACTAATATCGTTAAAATTTATCGGACTTAATTTTAAAAAGTCACTAATAACCTTACGTAAAGCATCTACTGAATCCCACCATGGTTTAACCTTAATTAACTCAACCAATACTTGGACTTCATCAACCGTCAATCGTTTAAGATTTTTTTGTGCTAAGTCGATTGCAACATATTGATACTCTCTTTCTTCACGACCATAATAAGCTAAAATTTGTGAGATTAACTCTTCTAGAGGCCAACTCTTAGATTCTTTCATCAAGTCCTTTGTTAGTTCACGTCGACTTGGTGTCTTAATCCCTAAGTAAGAAAAATTATTTTTCATGTAAGCTTCCATTTTTTTAATATTTTTGTTATCTTTTTCTAAATAAATCATATTTACTCCTTTTATGAAAACGTAACCATATAAGTTGGATAACCGTTTTCATGATGTTATACTAAAGGTAATCATATAAAGGGGGAACCATTATGTCAATGCATAACAATTTGAAAAAATTACTCACAATCAAAGAAGAACCCATTGTATCAATCTTTATCAAAACATATCCAGGTATTAATTTTGCTGCGAAGAATCAGTTAAAACTAAAAACTAGTTTAAAAACTGCCAAAGAAGCTCATTCGGATGTACCTAAGAAAACTTGGGAACTAATTGAAACACAATTGGTTAATTTTATTAATGAAATTGCAGATAAAATCGGTCAATTCCCTAGTATCGCACTTTACTTAACACCTAACGATTACTTTAAATTTAATTTAAATCACGCTATTGAAGTAGATAAAGTTATTGTTGGTCCTGAAGCATACACTTTACCTTTATTAGCTCAACAAGCAACAAAATTATCAGGAACAATCCTAAGCTTACACCGTGATTCATTTGAATTACATCAATTCAAAGAAGGTGTCTTATTGAAACAAGAACTCCCAGAGGATGCTCCTATCGACATGGTATCAACTCTTGGTCCTGAAAGTACAGATACCACGACCACTCATGGCCCTACTGGCGCCCTCCATGGGTTAAATACTAAGGATGAAGAAAAAGCGATTGATAATAGAAATTACTACTTGGCAATTGAAAAATTCCTAGTTACCCATCCCGAATTAATTTATAAACGTCTTTTCCTTATTGGACTACCTAAAAATCAAAGCTTATTCCATGAATTAACAAAATTAAAATCAGTTAATTCAGAAATTACAATTAAAAAATCACCTAGTGCCCTAACAACTACAGAAATTGAAAAAGATTTGTTAGATCAAAATCAAATTTTAATCAATCAAACAATTGATCATTTATTGGATCGTGCTCGTTCACTTGATGAAGTTAATCCAAGCAAAACAAACCCAATCGATTTGTTTGCTCTATTAACGCAACATCGTGTTAATACTTTATTAATTAACGAAGACGCTGTATTCCCTGGTTTAATTAGTGATGGTCAAATTATCGATACTGAACCTGGAAAAACAACCAATAACTTATTAAATGATTTAGCTAACTTTACTTTACGTAATAGTGGTAACGTTTACGTTATTTCAGCTGACCACTTTAATTCAGGTCAATTCGTTTACGGTGTTTAGAAATTGAAAAAGAAGACTTCATTGTCTTCTTTTTTTGTGCCCATTTTTAAAATGTCATGCTATACTTAAAAAAGCAAATATATATTCCAGGAGACGATATTAATGAATAAAGTTTATTTAGCAGGTCCATTTTTTAGCGACAAACAACGTGAACGTGTTTCTCAAGTTGTTGCAGCATTAAAAGAGAACAAAACAATTGATAGTGACAATATTTACTTGCCCCAAGATAATCAAAGTAAACAATATGAACAATTCAGTCAACAATGGCAACGTGCAGTTTATTTAGCTGACACACGCCAAGTTCATCGCGCAGACGTTGTTGTTGCTATCTTAGACTACAAAGAAGACGAAGATAACGAACCTGACTCTGGTACTATGTTTGAAGTTGGTATGGCAGTAGAAGCTCATATTCCAGTTATCTTAGTTCAATTTGAAGCTGGTCGTGTTATCAATCTAATGTTATCTGAAAGTTTAACTGCTTTCTTTGATGAGAGTAAAAATGGCTTAAATGAACTTTCTGAATATAATTTCAACGTTTTGGAAGAAAAAATTACAGAGAACGAAGTATTATAATATGCTACCTTTAAGTATTACGGATAAACAATCGCAGCAAAAAGGACATTATCATTTTGATAATGTCCTTTTAATTTGTCTTAATTAATCATTTACCAAATATTAACGCGTTCATCGACTGCTTTATACATTGCATCACTTGCAACAATATCAAAGGCATCATAAAATTCTGCTAAATTTTGAACTTGAATATTAGCACGCAACTTAGCAGGGGCATGAACATCAATTGATAATAACAATTGCATATACTGTGTTGAAGCCTTCATTCGCCATACTTGTGCCCAATTAATGAAAAATGCTTCAAAATCAGTATCGTCTTCAGATTTAGCCGCTTCAAGTGCACAACTAAGCCCACCAGCATCAGCAATATTTTCAGAAACTGTTAAAGTCCCATTAACTTTTTGGCCTGCGAATTCAGTTCCGTCAAATTCAGTAATCATTTGTTGTGATAATTCTTTAAAATGGGTCAAATCGGCTTCACTCCACCAATTATTCAAATTACCATACTCATCAAATAGCGCACCATTATTATCAAAAGCATGTGAAATCTCGTGCGCAATAACTGCTCCAATACCACCATAGTTAGCACTACTACTCTGCTCTAAACTATAAAATGGTGCTTGTAAAATAGCCGCTGGAAAGACAATGATATTTTTAAAGGGATGATAATAAGCATTAACTGTTGCTGCACTCATCTCCCAAAGATCACGATCGACAGGTTTATCCCACTTACTAAACATATCTTCAGTGGCTAATTTATCAAAGGCCATTGCATTCTCTAGCAATGTTTTTTCCATATTAACGTGCATTTTTTGATAAAGCGGGTTAATTTTATCTGGATACCCAACTTGAATACCTAATTTACTTAATTTTAAAATTGCCTTATCACGTGTAGTACTTGTTAACCAATTATTAGTAGCCAATCTATTTTGATAAACATTAATCATCTTTTCAACCATCTGTTGAACGTCTGCTTTAGCATCTTCACCAAAGTATTTATATCCATAATATTCGCCCACAACCCCACTATAGGTTCCCATGGCTAGATAATAAGCAAACTTTTGTTGTTTTTTCGGTGCCTTGCTTCCAGATAATGCACGCCCGTATTCACCAGCAATAACACGTAAGTCATCTGATAAATATGAACTAAGACTCCCTACTGTTTTAACAATTAACCAACTTTTAAATTCTGTAAAATGAGTTGTATTCACGAGTTCATCAATAGATGATAAAAATTTAGGTTCAGTCACAATTATTTTTTCTGGTTCATTCCCATTTAAAAGATTTTTAACAATTGATTTTAAATCTAAATTACTACTTTGTGAACTAAATTCTGTGAAACTTTGTGGGTTGTACGCTTTACTATAATCAGCTGATTCTTCAGCACTCTTGACATTTGGCACTAAGTTACGATCAAAAGTTAGTGCCTCTGTAATAACATGATTTGCATTTTCTTCACTATAATCTAAAGCAACTAATAACTTAGTCATCATCGCCCTAAATGCTTTAAGTAAACCTTCAGCTTGTGAATTATCTCGTTCATAATACGTTTTATCTGGTAAAACCAAACTCGGAGCTGCCACAAATAAAGCATTAATTTTAGCATTTTTCATATCAGCATCAACATCAAACCCAAGTGGTGTTGGATAACCCGCACGAACAAAATCTGCCCATTTAGTATCGAAATCAGCTAAACTTGTTAAATTTTCTAAAGGTGCTAAAACTTTTTTCAATGGTAAGGTTCCTTCTGATTCACGTCGATCAAAATCAGCTGCTAAGGCATAATAGTTTAAAAATTCTTGCATTAATGGTGCTTTAACACTAGAATCAGCTGACATTTTTTCAAAATCAGCCATCAAAGTTTTATCAATTTCATCAGCTAAATCATTAAAACCACCCGTCGCAGGTTTATCATCAGGAATTTTGGCAGTTTTTAACCATTCACCATTTACTGCTTCGTATAAATCATCTTTAATTAATTGTTTATTTATAGTCATTATTTATCTCCTTTTTAGTTTTATATGTAGCTAGTATAAACGTTATTCTAGTGTTTTAATAATAATTTACTTGAAAAACAGACATTTTTTCAAAATATACCTTATATCTATCTTTTAAAGAGTCTACGATATCTATCTTTGGTACCATTTTTCGTACCCTAACAAAAAAACAAAAGCCATAAGACTTTTGTTTTTGGTGCTATCCAGATTCATTATTGATCAACCGTCACAGAATGATTAATAAGAAAGAAGGATTATTACATTGGCTATCCTAACTTCTCAAACCTCTACCTTTATTAATAAGATACCAACAAATCCAGTAAAGAACACCAATAAACAGAATAAGAATTATCATTGATAAAGCAAGTGATACATCAGTCTTACCTAAAAAACCATATCTAAATCCTGAAATCATATAAACAATTGGATTAATCTTAGAGATGGCCTGCCAAACTGGTGGTAACATTGAAATAGAATAGAAAACACCACCAAGATAAGTTAATGGCTGTAAAACAAACGTAGGTACAATTGACACATCATCAAATGACTGTGCAAAAATACCATTAATTAATCCTGCTAATGAAAATAAAATGGCTGTCATCAAAAGTGTGATAATAATAATGACCCACGAAAAAACATGAAGAGGTACAAAAAATAATGAAATAATAGTGACAAGTGCCCCAACTAAAACACTTCTTCCAAGTCCTCCAATAACAAATCCCCATATAATAATATGCGTTGGTACTGGTGCAACTAGTAATTCTTCAATATTTTTCTGAAATTTCTGAGAAAAAAATGACGAAGATACATTAGCATACGAACTAGTGATCACCGACATCATAATTAACCCTGGTACAATGAATTCCATATATGAAAATCCACCCATTGCACCAATTCGGCCACCAATCATTTTACCAAATATAATAAAATACAATGATGTTGTAATCACTGGTGGTACTAATGTCTGTACCCAAATTCTCAAATAACGATTAGTTTCTTTTATTGCGAGACTTTTTAATGCAGTAAAATATTGATTAAACATGTTTCTCCCCCACTTGGTGCTTTTCTTCCGTAATTTTCAAGAATAACTCTTCTAATCGATTCGATTTATTTCGCATAGAAAGAACTTTTATCCCTTGTTCATCAAATTGTTTAAAGATCCCATTAACACCTTGATTTCGTTCAACTTCGATAGAAATTGTTTGCGCGTCTTCAAAGGAATTTTTATACCCTATAATTTCTGGCTTTTTATCATACACATCTAAATCGAAAATAAACGTTTCAAATTGTAATTTTGATAATAAAGTTTTCATGCTCGTATTTTCAATCAACTCACCTGATTGAATAATACCGATATGACGACAAAGTGTTTCTGCTTCTTCTAAATAATGAGTCGTCAAGATAATCGTTGTGCCATTCTCATTCAATTCCTTTAAAAAAGACCACATTTCACGTCTCAACTCAATATCTACACCCGCAGTTGGTTCGTCTAAAATGAGCAACCGAGGTTCATGCATTAATGCCCTGGCAATCATCAATCTTCGTTTCATCCCACCAGAAAGCATTCGTGCACGTACATTACGTTTTTCCCATAAATCTGACTGTTTTAAATATTTTTCACTGCGCTCCATTGCTTCTTTATGAGGAACACCATAGTAACCAGCCTGATTAACAACAATTTGTTGAACCGTTTCAAAAGGATTAAAGTTAAATTCCTGTGGGACAAGTCCAATTTGTTGTTTGGCTTGTACCAAATTGGTATCAATATCGTAATCAAAAACCTTCACTGTTCCCGCTGTTTTATTCACAAGAGATGTAATAATACCAATTGTCGTTGATTTTCCCGCACCATTAGGCCCTAAAAGTGCATAAAAATCCCCTTCTTCTACAGCCAGATCAATACCACGTAACGCTTTAACACCCGTTGCATATTCTTTTTTTAAGCCTTTTATTTCCAGTGCATATATCATTTAATTATTATCCCCTTATTTACTTTTTAGGAAAAGTAACATCATTCTAAACTATTTTACCCCACACTGCCTTCCATCTGATACTCAATCAGACGATTCAATTCAACAGCGTATTCCATCGGTAATTCTTTGGTGAACGGTTCAACAAATCCCATTACAATCATCTCTGTTGCTTTTGCTTCAGAAATTCCGCGACTCATTAAGTAATATAATTGTTCTTCAGAAATTTTAGAAACTTTAGCTTCATGTTCCATAGAAACATTGCCATTTAAAATTTCATTAAATGGAATCGTATCACTCGCTGATTTATCATCCATGATGATTGTATCGCATTCGACATGTGCAAACGAACCATCACTATGTCTACCAAATTTTAAATAACCTCGATAATCAACTCGTCCACCATCTTTACATAACGATTTAGAAACAATCGAAGAAGTCGTATTTTTAGCATTGTGAATCATTTTTGCCCCAGTATCTTGAACGATATTCCCACCAGCAAACGCAATCGACAACATTGTGCCATGTGCGCCTTGACCATCTAAATAAATACTTGGATATTTCATTGTAACTTTTGATCCAAGGTTACCATCAACCCACTCCATCGTCGCATTTTCTAAGGCTCTAGCACGTTTTGTCTCTAAGCTATACACATTATCTGACCAATTTTGAATCGTTGTATACCGACAATAGGCATCTTTCATGACGTTCACTTCAACGACTGCCGCATGCAAACTGTCTGCCGAATAATTAGGTGCTGTACAACCTTCAACGTAATTAACACTTGCGCCTTCATCAACAATGATTAATGTTCGTTCAAATTGTCCTGTATTCTCCGCATTAATTCTGAAATAACTTTGAATAGGCACCTCGGTCTTCACACCTTTAGGTACATAGATAAAAGTACCACCAGACCAAACAGCCGAATTTAAAGCTGAAAATTTATTATTAGAGGCAGGAACCAATTTGCCAAAATACTGTTTAACCAATTCAGGATATTCTTGGACGGCAGCATCTGTACTCATAAAAATAATTCCTAATTTTTCAAAATCTTCACGCATATGATGGTAAACAACTTCTGATTCATATTGTGCAGAAGAGCCAGCTAAGTATTTACGTTCAGCTTCTGGAACACCAAGTCGGTCAAAGGTTTCTTTAATCTTATCTGGGACATCTTCCCAGTCTCTAGCAACATTATCACTAGCACGTTGAAAATAGCGCATATTAGCTAAATCTAACTTAGACAAATCAGGACCAAAACTTGGCATTGGCATCTTTTCATATAAGGCAAAGGCACGAAGTCGATAATCCAACATCCACTCTGGTTCATTTTTTGCTGCCGAAATTTCTCGAACAATCGCTTCGGTTAAGCCACGCCCAGTTGAATAAACAGGCTCAATATCATCTTTAAAGCCATATTCATACTCACCACCAACATCTAGTTCTTTCATATCTTACCTCCTCTCTAATTTTCTAAATTAATAGCTTGATAAACTGCCTTCCAAGCTAATGTGGCACACTTAATCCGAGCTGGAAACTGAGCGACACCTTCTAAAATAGCAGCATCACCTAAAAGATTTTCATCAATCGTTTCACCTGTTACCATTCTTGAAAATGTTGTCACCATTTCTTCTATTTCATTTTTTGCTTTACCAATAATTTCATCAGTCATCATACTTGCAGATGCCTGGCTAATCGTACAACCCGTCCCAGAAAAGGCAACATCTTGAACCTTGTTGTCACTCATGATAAGTTCAACTTTTAAAACATCCCCACAGGTTGGATTTCTGAGTTCAATTGATTTCTGACCCTTTACTAGTGAGCCATGATGATGCGGATGTGTGGCATGTTCCAAAATAACTTGGCGATATAAATTATCTAATTTAGATAGTCCCATTTTTAAAGAACTCCTTTGTAGCGATTAACGCGTCAATAAATTTTTGATTTTCTTCTAAAGTATTGTAAAAATATAAACTAATACGAACAGTTGACGATACACCCATGCACTTCATTAATGGCTGTGCACAATGATGACCCGCGCGAACCGCAATTCCTTGCATATCAAGAGCTGTCGCAACGTCATGCGGATGTAGTCCCTCCAAATTAAATGAAATAACGCCTGATCGTTTTTTACTTTCAGTTGGCCCATAGACAGTAATGCCAGAAATGGCTTTTAATTTAGGTAATAAATCAGTGATGAGCATCTGTTCATGTGCTTGTATATTAACCATTCCAACTTCATTTAAATAGTGAATAGTAGCACCTAATGAAATGACCCCTTCAATATTAGGTGTCCCCGCTTCAAATTTCCAAGGAATATCTTTAAAGGTTGATTGTTGCTCTTCAACAAAATCAATCATCTCACCACCAAATTCTAGTGGCTGCATCTCGTTCAAATAATTACTTTTTCCATATAAAACGCCAATACCAGTTGCAGCCCCCATTTTATGACCTGAAAAAGCAAAAAAATCAACATCTAACTCCTGAACATTAATCGGCATATAAGGTATTGATTGCGCCCCATCACAAATAACAACCGCACCGACTGTATGTGCCATGTCCGTTAATTCTTTGATGGGGTTTATACTCCCCAAAACATTTGAAATTTGAGTTAGCGATACAATTTTAGTTTTAGCTGTCATTTTTAATTTCGCATCATTAATGTCTAATTGTCCATCATCTGTTATGTCGATGTAAACTAATTTAGCACCAGTTGCTTGTGCGACTTGTTGCCAAGGAACAAGGTTACTATGGTGTTCCATAATAGATATTAAAATCTCATCCCCTGGTTTCAATCGATTCTGTGCAAAACCCTGAGCAACCCAGTTTAAACTTTCGGTTGTCCCTTTTGTAAATAAGATTTCAGCTGAATATTTTGCATGAATAAAATCAGCAACAGCTTGTCGTACATCTTCAAATTGCTGTGTTGTACGCTCGGCTAAAGTATGCACACCACGATGTACATTGGCATTATCATTTTCATAATAATGTGAAATGGCATTAATAACTGCTTGTGGTTTCTGAACAGTTGCAGCATTGTCAAAATAAATTAACGGTTCATCATTCACAATTTGCTTTAAAATAGGAAAATCATTGCGATACTTTTTCAAATTTTTGACCATTAATGAGTTTCCCCTCTATTGTTTCGATTAATCGTTCACGAACATCAACTGCCGGAATTGCCGTTAAAACAGGTCCTAAGAATCCACGAATAACAAGTCTTTCTGCTTCTTCTTTGTGTAATCCACGACTCATCAGATAGTACAATTGTTCCTGATTCACGCGTCCAACACTAGCTGCATGTCCAGCTTGAACATCATTTTCATCAATTAATAAAATAGGATTAGCGTCTCCACGTGCTTTTGTGGATAACATTAGCACACGGCTTTCTTGTTGAGCATTCGCACCCTTTGCACCTTTAATAATATGGCCAATTCCATTAAATATTAATGTAGAACGCGATAAAATTACACCGTGTTGCAGAATTTGACCAATTGAATGTTTACCATAATTCGTCACCCGTGTATCAATCCCTTGAATCTGATTTCCTGTTGAAATCGCAACAACTTTAACATCTGCGTGAGAACCTGCACCAATTAAATCAGAATCGAAATCGCCAATTATATTGCCATTATTAAGTAATCCAATTGACCAATCTATTTTTGCATTGCCTAATAAATAACCCCGACGGTTAATATATGCTGTTGTATGTTCCCCTAATTGATCAACTCCAGCAAATTTAACATGACTGTTAGCTTTAGCAATCACTTCCACAATAATATTTGCGGTTGTGATCTGATCACCGACTGTTGAACGATTTTCTAGATATGAAAACTGACTATTTTCTGCTGCGACAATTAAAACATGCTGTACATAGTCCTGATTGTCCCGTGCATCCTGCGTTAAATAAGTTGTAATTGGGTTGTCTAATACAACATTTTTAGGTACATAAATAAACAAACCACCGGTTAATTGTGCTAAATGCGTTGCGGTCAACAAATCACTATCCCATTTAACTGCCTTAGTCATAAAATATTTCTTAATTAAATCTGCATGTTCCACTAACGCGGTTGACCAGTCGCAAATAATAACATGATTTTCTTTTAATTCCTCAGATATATTTAAACTAATCGTTCGAGATCCAACTTGAATAAACGTATTTTCATCCGATTTTTTTGAAACAAATTCCCCTGATTCTTTAACCAGTGTTTCAGGTATAATGGGCCATTTTTGGTATCTAATTTTTTCAAATGAAGGAAGCGCTAGTAATGTTTTTTTTACAAAGGCATCTCTTCTTAATTGTTGAAACCACTCAGGTTCTTGTTTTAAATTTGAAAAATCAATTATACTTTGTTCTAAGAGCTTCAAATCAATCATTTTCCGGCCCTCCACTAAAGGTTCTCGTCTGTTAAAGTAATGTCTAGCCCTAATTCATCACGCAAACCAGCATAGCCTTCTTCTTCCAGTTTTTCTGCAAGTTCGGCGCCACCCGTTTTAACAACCCGTCCATCCATCATAACGTGCACCACATCAGGCACAATATAGTTCAGCAAACGTTGGTAATGCGTAATCATAAGTGTTCCAAATTCCGCATTTTTCAACATTTCATTTACGCCTCTCGAAACAACTTTCAATGCATCAATGTCTAGACCTGAATCAATTTCATCTAAAATAGCAAATTTTGGTTCAATCATCATCAGTTGTAAAATTTCATTACGTTTCTTTTCGCCACCTGAAAAACCTTCATTTAAATAACGATCAGCCATTTCCTCAGTCATATCTAAAGTTGTCATCGTTTTATCTAATTTCTTTAAATATTCTCGAATTGGGATTTGTTTATCTTCCGGTCGACGTGCGTTGATTGCTGCACGCATAAATTCAGCATTTGTTACACCAGGAATTTCTGAAGGATATTGCATTGCTAAAAATAATCCTGCTCGAGCTCGCTCATCAACAGGTAGTTCTAAAATGTTTACACCATTCAGCAATACTTCGCCTTCTGTCACTTTATACGCAGGATTCCCCATAATGGCCTCAGATAAAGTTGATTTACCTGTTCCATTTGGACCCATGATTGCGTGTACTTCTCCAGTCGACATTTTTAAATTAACACCTTTTAAAATTTCTTTATCTTCAATTTCTACATGTAAATTTTTAACCTCAAGTGTCGACATTTTAGCATTCCTCCGATTCATTAATATATTCCATTCTATCTTAATAAATTATCCATTTCAATGGAGCCTCGAGACTCGCAATCTTTATTTAATTAAGTTAAACTAATAAAAAGTAAATTTTGAGGAGGTTCATTTATGAAACCTATTATCGGTATTGTTGGAAATCCTAATCGAAATCCAATTACAGGCATGCACATTAACGAAATTACTTATACACCTCAAGGCTATATTGATGCCATTATTGAAGTTGGCGGTTTACCACTAATCATTCCTACTGATTTAGCAAACGCATCTAGTTATCTTGATTTGGTAGATGGTTTACTATTAGCAGGTGGTCAAGATGTTTCACCAATCTTATACGGCCAAGAACCTCATCCAAAATTAGAAGAATTAAATCCCCCACGTGACGAAATGGAGCTCGCTTTAATCAAGGAAGCTATTTCTCGAAAAATACCAATACTTGGTATTTGCCGTGGACTACAAATACTTAACGTCTTTTTTGGTGGAACACTCTATCAAGATTTAAGTGACTATTCAAATTGGCAAGTTAAGCATTTACAAGATCCAACATTACCAGAATACGCCACACATTCTGTATCGATTAAAGCAAATAATTATTTATCAGATACTTATGGTTCAACGCTTCGTGTCAATACGTACCATCACCAAGCCATTAACCGTTTAGGTGATTCATTAACGGCCATTGCGACAAGTTCAGATGGCCTAATTGAAGGTATCAGTAGTAATGACGGTCTCATTTTAGGTGTTCAATGGCATCCCGAAATGTCTTATATAAGAGAACCATCAGATTTAGCTATTTTCAAATGGCTAATTAATAAAATTGCAAAATAAAGAGAATTGAATTAGTCATGTCGACTAATTCAATTCTCTTTATTTTGCAGGAATAACGGCACCTTTATACTTATTCAAAATCCATTCGCGTGTCTTTTTAGATTGTAGTGCTTTAACTAACTTTTTAATCGCAGGATTATCTTTATTTTTTGGTGCGACAGCAACTAAATTCGCATATGATGATGTACTACGTTCTAATGCAATAGCTTGTTTCGTTGGATTTAATCCAGCTTCAACCGCATAATTTGCATTAATAATGATGGCTGAGCCTTCATTATTTTCATATAAATCAGACATCAATTTTGGCTCATACGTATGCTTAAAAACTAAATTTAATTTATTTGTTTTGATATCAGCAAAATTTGCAGTTGCCACGTCTGTCCCTTTTTTCAGGGTTATTAATCCAGCATCTTTAAAAATAGTTAAAACACGACCATAATCTGAAATACTGTTAGATACTAAAACCGTACTTCCTTTCTTCAAATCAGTTAACTTTTTAACTTGTTTAGAATAGACACCGATTGGTTCAAGATGAACATTTCCAACACTTATTAAATCACCATTATTCTGTTTGTCCCAATTATCTAAAAATGGTTTATGTTGAAAATAATTAGCATCTAAATCACCAGATTCAGTCGCTTTATTAGGCATCACATAATCCTGAAAAACTTTAACTTTTAAATCGATACCTTCTTTTGCCAACATTGGTTTTACATGATCTAGAATTTCTGCATGGGGCATATTACTAGCACCAATTGTCAAAGTAGTCATTCCATTTGATTGTTTCCCGCATCCAGCTAATAAAAGAGTCAAAAATAGAAATGAAAAAATGAACTTTTTGTTTATTCTCATGAGGTTACCCCTTAATTATTTCGTTTATCGATTAATTTAGCTGAATGATCACCAATAAGTTGAAAAATGGCAACAATAATGATGATTGTGACCGTTGCAACTAGTGTAACAGTATTATTATTAGCACCATAACCTTCAATGAAAGCCCAATTTCCTAGCCCACCGGCACCAATCGTACCAGCCATTGCCGTGTACCCAATAATTGTAATTCCAGTAACTGTCGCCCCTGAAATAAGAGCTGGTAAACTTTCTCGTAATAGTACTTTCCAAATGATTTGTGCCTTGTTAGCACCCATTGCTTCAGCTGCTTCAATCACACCATAATCAATCTCACGAAAAGCAAGTTCCACCATTCGTGCATAAAATGGAGCCGCCGAGAGGATTAGAGCTGGCAATGCTGCAATCGGTCCAATAATAGAACCAACTAAAGCCTTAGTAAAAGGCAATAATAAGACAATTAAAATAATAAACGGAATTGAACGAAAAATGTTAACCATGGCTGAAACAATCCAATTAATTATTTTTACCCAGATACTTATTTTACCGGTCGTTTTTTGTTTTGTTTCAAATAAAATAAGACCTAAGATAATACCCAAAATTGTAACGGCTATTGTAGATATTAATGTCATACTGATTGTTTCCCAAGTATTTGACCAGAATTCATCCCAGTTAACAGCATTAAAGTTAAAATATGACGCCCAAGTATTAGTCCCCATAATGCAATACCTCCGTTTCTACTTTCATTTTTTGCAAGAATGGAACGGTTTGATCTAAACTTATTTTTGGACCAGTTAATTGAATATATAATGTTCCAATTGGGCCACCTTGAGTTTGATGAATGGAACCCTCAACGATATTAAAATCAACTTCTGGAATTTGTCTTAACATTTCAGAGATAATTGGCATTTGCGTCTGCGTACTGTGAAAGGTTAATTGAACAATCAACCCTTGTGGATAAGCTTCAATTAATTCATTTACAGCAAGTTCAGTATCATGTAGAGCTGGTGTGACCTCCTGATTAACGAATCGTTTTGTGACGTCTTGTTTCGGACGCTTAAAGACGTCTAAGACAAGTCCACTCTCCACTAATTTTCCAGATTCCATTACAGCAACGTGATCACATATCTTACGAACCACATGCATTTCATGAGTGATTAATACAATTGTTAATTTCAATTTATGATTAATTTGAAGTAATAAATCTAATATTTCATCTGTTGTTTGTGGATCTAGCGCACTTGTTGCTTCATCACAAATCAAAATTTCAGGATCATTCGCTAAAGCCCTAGCAATCCCAACTCGTTGCTTTTGTCCACCAGATAACTCAGAAGGATATGCATTTTCTTTACCTTTTAACCCAACTAATGTTGTTAATTCTTCAGCTTTGGACAACCGCTCAGTTTTACTTATTCCAGCAAGTTCAAGTGGAAACATGATGTTTTCCACAACCGTTCGTGACCAGAGTAAATTAAAATGTTGAAAAATCATGCCAATTTTTTGACGTTGCTTTCTCAATGTTCTACCCGATAAAGATGCGATTTTAGCGCCATTAACGTCAACTTCACCCGAAGTTGGTGTCTCTAATCCATTCAGCATTCTAATTAATGTACTTTTACCAGCACCTGAATATCCTACAATACCTAAGATGCTACCATCTTCCACCGAAAGATTCACATCAGAAACAGCGCTAACCTTACCACTTTTCGTGATAAACTCTTTTGATACATTTTTAAACTCAATCATGTTAATACCTCCTAATTTTTCTGCAAAAAAATAACCTCCCATCCCCCGTTTAATAAACGGAAGGACGAGAAGTTATAAACTTCACGTGTTACCACCTTGTTTTATTGTTACCTCACGATAACAATCTCATCAGGTACGGGTTTTAATATAACCGATACCTTTCCGCTGTATTGGGCGTACCCAAGGTAGATTAACATTGCTCATCTACCAAACGTTCCAAGACCATATTCAATTCCGTAATTTTGATCCCTTTTCAGCTACCAGGATTCTCTTAACTAATTACTAAAATTTACTCATCTTTTCAAAACGTCTTATCTGTATTTCTTATTGTAGTTGATTATAGCTAGATTAAAATTTAATGTCAACAGTTTTATTTATTTAACCATGTCTCTGTAAAAACATCTTCACTGAATCCGGTCGTTAATTTTGTTCCATCAGTTAATACCGGACGTTTCATTAACATCCCATCTGATGCTAAAATTTGACTTGATTGCTGAATTGTCATCGTTGGTCGTTTATCTTTTAGATTTAATTCACGATACTTATTTCCTTGTGTATTAAAAAAAGATATTGCTGGAAGACCAGACTCATTCAACCATTTTTCGATTAGACTCGCCTTTGGTGTTTCTTGGATAAGATCTATTATATGGTATTCAACCTCATTTTCGTCTAACCATTGTTTTGCTTTTCTACAAGTTGAACATTTAGGATACCAATAAAAATCAATCATCATCAAAACCTCCTAGTTTTAAAAAACAGTGATTCCATAATAGAATCACTGCCTTATCTTTTTATCAAAATCTTCGTCTTCGCTACTGAACATGTAACTCTTATGATGGTATCGCATTGACATAATTAAGCCAATTCCAATCATATTTCCTACTAAAGCAGACCCACCTTGACTGACAAATGGTAATGGAATACCTGTTAAAGGTAGTAACCCAATACTCATCCCAATGTTTTCAAAAACATGGAATAAAATCATCATAATGACCCCAGTAGATAAGTAAGCATAAAATTCATTCTTCGTATCAAAGGTTGCACGAACCATTCGATAAATGAGTAAGAAATAAATAAAGATTAAAATACAACCACCAATAAACCCAAAGTTTTCGCCGATAACAGAAAAAATCATATCAGATTCACGGACGGGAACATAAACATTTGACACGTTAAATCCCTTACCAGTCATTTGTCCTGATCCAATGGCTTTCATACTTTGCCATAATTGATATCCTGTTCCGGATGTATCTTTTGATGGATCTAACCAGTTATCAATTCGGTCAAATTGGTAGGCAGAAAAGCCAACTTTTTCTAGAATTGATCGACCAGTTGTTGAAATAACCATATATAATGCCGTTCCACCTACAACAGCCACCGTTCCAAATGCCGGTCCAATAATCTTCCAAGTGATACCTGAAACTAAAATGACACCACCTAAAATAGCAAAGAAAACGAGCATTGTTCCAAAATCATTTTGCAGTTTTAATAAAATAACTACTGGTAACGTCCATGCTATCATTTTGGCTAATAAAATAATATCTGTCCCAATTTTATGAGTTGGATAATCATTGTTATGTATCGTAACCACACGCGCCAACATTAATATAAATGCTGGCTTCATAACTTCTGATGGTTGGAACGTTAACGAACCAACTAATGGTATCCAACTTTTAGCACCTGTGTTTATATATAAAGGTCGACTATATACGACTAAAACAATCATCAATAAAAACAGGCCAATAAAATACCCTATCGGTGCGACTCGCCATAATTGTTCTGAGTCAAATTGCATAATAACGACAATTGCAATGACACCAATAGCGTACCACATTAACTGTGAAACCATTTGGCTAACAATTGAGGTCGCACTAGTATCATGGGATGCTGATACGTAAATTGAGGCAAGCCCAATAATTGCCAAGACTAAAACGGCAAAAATAATACCATAATCAATTCTTGACTCACTATCGACCTCATCTTTTCTACTACTCATAGAATTCCCCTCCACACTATGTCACTTATTTCGTTAAATTTTTGAATAGGCTAAAATTTAATAATTGACTAATTAACCGCGATGTAAGTGAAAATCGCGCAATAAAGTATCAATACCTTCATCACGAGTTTTAGCTTTGAATATCTCACCGTTACTTAATGTTGCAACAAATTTTGTATCTTGTTGAATGACTGTACCAATTTCAATACCGCCAACGGTTAATGAAACTGCATCCTCACCATTAATTTTAATATCATTTTCTGCTACTTCAATCTCTTTTTCTTTTTTAGACATGCTTTTCTTCTCCTTTAGGGTTCTTATTTCTTCGTACGGTAAAGTAATCAGGTACGGGATCGTATCCGCCTCTGACAAAAGGATGGCATCGTAAAATCCTACCGATACCCATAATAATACCTTTTGCACCGTGTTTTTGAATTGCCTTAATCATATAGTTTGAACATGTTGGATAGTACCGGCAACTAGGTGGAAACATCGGTGAAATAAATTTTTGATAAAACTTGATTGGTGCAAGCATTAAGTTTTGCATAAATAAATGACACCTCCTATATGAAAAGGTCCATCAACAGATTGCCCCGTTAATAGACCTCCCTTAATAACCAGTATCACAGTTGTTATCTACCTTGTTTTTCAATATGATCTAACAAGAATCCAGTTCCTTTTGCGACATCATCCAATGGTGTTTCTGACACCATAACAGGAATATCTAAGTTCGATGACATTAATAAATCAACACCATCTAATAATGCACCGCCACCTGTTAAAATAATCCCAGTATCAATAATATCTGATGCTAATTCTGGTGGTGTTTGTTCAAGAACTTCTTTAGTTGCTGCAACGATTGCTTGCATTGTATCATGAGTTGCTTCTTCAATCTCAGCAGAGCTAAGCACAACTGTCTTTGGTAAACCAGTAACAACATCTCGTCCACGAATTTCCATTTCTAATGCACGATTGTCTGGGTAAACTGTCCCAATTTCAATTTTAGCTTTTTCAGCTGTACGTTCACCGATTTGAAGGTTATGTTTTTGCTTAACAAAATTGATAACATCACTATTCAATTGATCACCAGCAACACGTAATGAACGGCTTGCTACAATATCGCCTAATGAAATAACGGCAACATCACTTGTACCACCACCAATATCAATCACTAAACTACCACGGGGTTGATAAATATCCAACCCAGCACCAATAGCTGCAACTTTAGGTTCTTCAGCAAGATAAACCTTGCCACCACCAGCTTTTTCAGCAGCTTGAATAATTGCTTTTTGTTCAATTGATGTGATATTTGTTGGGCAACAAATCAAAATACTTGGTTTTGATAAAAAGCCGCTCACATTTAATTTTTTAATAAAGTAAGTTAACATTTGTTCTGTAATATCAAAATCAGCAATGACACCATTTTTCATAGGTCTGATAGCTCTAATACTACCAGGTGTTCTACCAACCATTTTATATGCTTCTGATCCAACTGCTAATACACGACCTGATTTTGTGTCAATTGCAACAACAGATGGTTCATTTAAGACGATTCCTTTATTTTGTACGTTAATTAATACATTTGCGGTTCCTAAATCAATACCAATATCTTTAGCCATTATGCTTCTCCTCTCGGCACTTAAAACTTACACTAATGTAAGCATTATACCATATACCTATACAATAAAAAAATGTCCAAAATGGACATTTCTTCTATTTTACTTCATTTTCTGTCTTAATAATTATATCTTGTGTATCATCATTGATACGTTTAATTTCAGCACCCAAAGCTTCTAACTTTTGATGGAAATGATAGTAGCCTCGATCAAGATATTCAAGATGTGTAACTTGTGTATAACCACGAGCTACTAATCCTGCTAGCACAAGTGCTGCAGCAGCTCTTAAGTCTGTAGCAGCAACTTCTGCACCATTGAAGTCAGTTGGACCATACATGACAACTGAGTTGCCTTCAATCTTAAATTTTGCATTCATACGTCGTAATTCTTCAAGATGCATAAAACGATTTTCGAATACCGTCTCTGTTAAAATACTTGTACCATCTGCCATTAATTGAAGGACAGTCATTTGAGGCTGCATATCAGTTGGGTACCCTGGATGAGGCAATGTTTTAACTGTAGTTGGTTTAATTTTTTCTGTTCCAATTACTCGGATACCATTGTCTTCTTGGATAACGTCAATGCCCATTTCTTCTAATTTAGAAATTAATGGTTTATTGTGTTCCGCAATAGCCTCTTCGATTAAAACATTACCTTGAGTCATTGCTGCAGCAACCATGAATGTCCCTGCTTCAATCCGATCTTGGACAACTGCATGATCAGCGCCATGTAATGCCTTAACACCATGAATGCGAATTGTTTCGGTACCAGCACCTTGTACTTTAGCACCCATTTTATTTAAAATATTAGCTAAATCAACAATTTCTGGTTCTCTTGCAACATTTTCAATCACAGTTGTACCAGTAGCTAATGTTGCAGCCATCATAATATTCTGAGTTGCACCTACACTTGGAAAATCAAGATAAATGTTGGCACCCTTTAATTCATCTACAGTTGCTTCTATATAACCATCGAATTGTTCAATATGCGCACCCATTGCTTCAAAACCTTTTAAATGCAAATCAATTGGGCGAGAACCTATTGCACACCCACCAGGCATTGCAATCTTCGCATGTTTAAGTCGTGCCAAAAGTGGTCCCATTACAACAATAGAAGCACGCATTTTTGAAACATATTCAAATGGTGCTTCTGGTGATAATTCTTTAGTCGCACTCATTTTAACTTCATTAGTTTCTTCATTAAAGTCAACGTCTAAATTTAAAAAACGTAGTACGTTATTCATTGTAAAGACATCTGACAAAACTGGTACATTTGACAGTGTATTTTCACCACTACTTGCTAAAATTCCGGCTGCTAGAATTGGCAATACTGCATTCTTTGCGCCTTCTATATGCACTGTTCCATTGAGTGAGTTTCCACCCTTGACGATTATTTTTTCCACAAGTTATTCCCCCGTTATTATTTAACTAAAAAAACTAAATTACGAACATTATCAATAAAATTTAAGAAAAAGGCACTGCTTGTATATCCTAATAAAATAGCCAATAAGACAATTAAAACTTTGATTCTTTGTTGGCTACTTTGTGGGAAAAACCTGTCTATTCGTAACCCTTGAATTGCCCAAAAAGCAATTCCAATAAACATTAGATGACTCATTAAAGTAACTAGCGATTGGATTCCCACAGTATTCATCAAAACACTCCTAAAATTTATTCGTCATAAGCATAGCATATTTTGTACCACTTGTCGCTAATATTTGTAACAAAAATGAAATATTTAATATGTATATACAAAAAAAGGTACTGAATAAATCCAGCACCCACTTTTGTATTAATGTTTAGAGATATTAATTCGATTGATTGCACGTCTAAGTGCAATTTCAGATCTTTTAAGTTCATCAACATTATGTGTTTGTTTTGCAGTAGAAATCATCTGCTCAGCTCTTTTTTTAGCAGCCTGTGCACGATTTTCATCAATATCTTCTTGGCATTCTGCTGCATTTGCAACAACCGTTGCGACATTTTTTGAAAATTCAATGAATCCACCACTTACGGCAATTTCATCTTCTTCATTATCATTTACCTTAACCCTGACAGCATCAATATCAAGAGAAGCAATAACTGGAATATGATTGGGTAAAATACCCATTTCCCCGCTGGGTGTTTTAACAATAATCATTTTAGCATTATTGTCATAAACACTACCATCAGGAGTGACGATACTAACGGTCAAAACTGAATCTTCAGCCATCTGTTATTACCCCCTATTTTGCCATTTTATTTGCTGCTTCAATAACATCTTCGATTGGGCCGACACCATTGAAAGCATCTTCAGGAAGTGAATCATATTTACCATCAAGAATATCTTTAAATCCTTGAACTGTTTCAGCAATTGGTACATATGATCCAGGTTTTCCTGTGAATTGTTCGGCAACATTAAAGTTTTGTGAAAGGAAGAATTGGATGCGACGCGCACGTGCTACAATTACTTTTTCATCATCAGATAATTCATCCATACCTAAAATAGAAATAATATCTTGTAATTCACGATAACGTTGTAACGTATGTTGAACTTCCGTAGCAACACGATAATGTTCTTCTCCAACAATTTCAGGTGTCAAAGCACTTGAAGTTGAAGCCAAAGGATCAACAGCTGGGTAAATACCTTGTTGCGTTAAGCTACGTTCCAAGTTAGTTGTTGCATCCAAATGGGCGAACGTCGTTGCAGGAGCAGGATCAGTATAATCATCAGCTGGAACATAAACTGCTTGAATTGATGTAACTGAACCTTTTTTAGTTGACGTGATACGTTCTTGCAATTGACCCATTTCAGTAGCTAATGTTGGTTGATAACCTACGGCTGAAGGAATACGGCCTAATAAGGCTGAAACTTCAGAACCAGCTTGTGTAAAGCGGAAAATATTATCAATAAACAATAGCACATCTTGTCCTTTTTCATCACGGAAATATTCCGCAATTGTAAGACCAGTCAATGCAACACGCATACGGGCACCAGGCGGCTCGTTCATCTGACCAAACACCATGGCTGTCTTCTCTAACACGCCGGATTCTTTCATTTCAAAGTAAAGGTCATTACCTTCACGAGTACGTTCACCAACACCGGTAAACACTGAAATACCATTATGTTCTTGAGCAATATTATGAATTAATTCTTGAATTAAAACAGTTTTACCAACACCGGCACCACCGAATAATCCAATTTTACCACCTTTAATATAAGGGGCTAACAAGTCAATAACTTTAATTCCTGTTTCAAGAACCTCAGTACTTGCACTTAATTCATCATATTTAGGAGCATCTTTATGGATGCTACTGCGCTCTGCATCTTTATTAAATTCAGGACCACCATCAATGGTATCTCCTAAAACGTTAAACACTCGACCAAGAGTATCTTCACCAACAGGGACAGAAATTGAAGCACCTGTGTCTTCAACAACTGTTCCACGTTGCAAGCCATCCGTAGAATCCATGGCGATTGTTCTCATAACTCCGTCACCTAATTCAAGCGTAACTTCGATAATTAGAGCAGTTCCATCTTCACGTGTAACTTTTAACGCATTATTGATATCTGGTAAGGTTTCGTTTAAAGAGAATTGTACATCGACGACGGGCCCGATAACTTGAACAACTTTACCGAGACTCATCTTCTGTATTTCCTCCTGTCATTTTACTCTAAAGCAGCTGTTGCACCAGTAATTTCTGTAATTTCTGTTGTAATAGCACTTTGACGTGCACGATTATACTTTAATTCTAATGATGCAATAATATCTTTAGCATTATCTGTCGCAGATTTCATTGCTGTAGAACTTGAAGCATGTTCAGCTGTTTTAGCATCTAAAATCGCACCATATACTAAGCTTTCAGCAAACTGAGGTAGAACAACTTCAAGAATTGCGTCTCCTGAAGGTTCCATATCATAATCTTCATTCCCCATCACATTAGACGTTTCAATACCTTCTGCATCTGTATCCATATTCACTTCTGAAATAGGAAGCATTTGTTCAGAATGAAAGTCCGATTGTAAACTATTAACGAAATGATTATAACAAACAAATAATTCATCATAAACTTCACTGTTATACATTGTTACTACTGATTTAACGATTTCACGAACCTCAATAAACGTTGGAATATCACTTACACCACGGTATTCGTAGGCAACCTCATATCCTCTATTTTTAAAGAAGTCAGCACCAGTACCACCAACAGCAATAATAACAGCATTATCTACAGTATGGCCATTTTGCTTCATCAAATCTAATGTTTGTTTAATTACGTTACTATTGTAACTACCAACTAAACCACGATCAGAAGTAATAATTAAATAACCACTTTTTTTAACAGGTCTCTTTTGTAACATATCAAAACCTGAAAATTTTGAACTATCATTCTCAGATGATTGCTTTGATTTTCCAGCTTTAGCATCTAAAAGGTGAGATTGGGCAAGATGGGTAATGACACTTCTAATTTTAGAAGCATATATCTGATAACTTTGAGTATGACGCTGAATTTGGCTTAACTTAGCAGTCGAAACAACTTGCATTGCGCCAGTTATTTGTCCCGTTTTCTTAGTTGAAACGATTCGACGCTTTACTTCCATTAATGAAGCACCCATTAATTCTCACCATCTTTCATTTACTTTTAGTTTACGCTTTTTCAGGAGTTACTTGGAAACCTTCTGAAAAGTCTTTGATTGCAGCATCAAATTTATCTTCGTCAGGTAAATTACCTGTTTCTTTGATGTGATTTAAAAGATCACTATGATTATTATCAAAGAAATCAAAAATTTCACCTTCAAAACGAAGAATATCATCAACAGGAACTGAATCCAAGAATCCATGTGTTAATGCATATAAAATTAAAACTTGTTTTTCAACAACTAATGGCTTGTGTAATGGTTGTTTAAGTACTTCAACCGTACGATGTCCACGATTTAATTTAGCTTGTGTTGCGGCATCTAAATCAGAACCAAATTGAGAAAATGATTCTAATTCTCGGAATGATGCAAGAGCCAAACGAAGGCTTCCGGCAACTTTCTTCATTGCTTTAATTTGAGCTGACCCACCAACACGAGAAACTGATGTACCAGCATCAATAGCTGGACGAGTACCTGAATAGAATAAATCACTATCCAAGAAAATTTGACCATCAGTAATCGAAATTACGTTAGTAGGAATATATGCAGAAACATCACCAGCCTGTGTTTCGATAAATGGAAGAGCAGTCATTGAACCACCACCCAATTCATCACTTAACTTAGCTGCACGTTCAAGTAAACGTGAATGTAAGTAGAAAACATCACCAGGATAAGCTTCACGACCCGGCGGACGTCTCAAAATTAATGACAGTTCACGGTAAGCCGTTGCTTGTTTTGATAAATCATCAAATACAATCAAGACATGTTTACCGTTATACATGAATTCTTCACCCATTGCTGAACCAGTATATGGAGCTAACCATAATAATGGTGCGGGAGAAGCAGGACCAGCACTAACGACAATTGTGTAGTCCATTGCGCCTAATCGACGTAACGTTTCCACTTGTGCGCTAACAGTTGATTCTTTTTGTCCAATAGCAACATAGATACAAATCATGTCTTGATCTTTTTGATTTAAAATCGTATCAATAGCAACTGATGTTTTACCAGTCTTACGATCACCAATAATCAATTCACGTTGTCCACGGCCAATTGGAACTAAAGCATCAATAGCTTTAAGTCCAGTTTGTAAAGGTTGATCAACTGACTTACGATCCATAACTCCTGGAGCCTTTTTTTCGACTGGACGAGTTTTGTTTGTCTTAAGATCACCTTTACCATCGATGGGTTGGCCTAAAGGATTAACAACACGTCCGATAAGTTCTTCACCAACAGGAACTTCCATGATTCTACCCGTACGTTTGACAACGTCGCCTTCACGGATACCTTCATAGCCACCTAAAATAACGATACCAACATCGTTTGTTTCTAGATTTTGAGCCATACCATAAGTACCGTCAGAAAATTCTAACAATTCTCCTGATAAAGCGTTATCCAAACCGTGTGCACGAGCAATACCATCACCAACATAAGTAACGGTACCTACTTCATCAACGATAAGTTCGTCTTTATATTGTTCCAATTGTTCTTTAATTAAAGCACTGATTTCTTCAGCTTTAATGCTCATACAAGGTTCACCTCTTAACTACTTTAATATGTTACTCCGCTAATAATCGTTTTACTTTGTTGATTTTTGATGAAATTGATCCATCAAAAATCTGATTATTGGCTTCAATAATAACGCCACCAATAATTTTTTCATCAATAATATTGTTAAATACTATCTTATTTGCACCGATTCTTTCTGCAAACTTACTTGATAATTTCGTTAATTGACTATCATCAAGCTCAATTGCAGTTGTAACGGTTGCATGTACAATTTTTTCTTTAACATCGCATAATCGTTCGAATTCTTCAATTATTCCAACCATATCACCCATTCGACCATAATCAAAGACCATTTGGATAACGTTTGCAATAATTGGAGATGCATCTTTGAGTAAGACCTTAACAAGGTCTTGCTTTTCTAACAAATTAAGACGTGCATCAACAAGCACTTCACTCAATTGTGGATTAGCAAGAAAAACTTGTCTAACTTCCTCTAATTCTTCAGAAAAGGCAACAATATTACCTTGTTCATCAGCAATTTCAAAGATGGCTTCACCGTAACGATTGGCAACGGTTGCCTTATCTAATTTCATTTTACTTTACCAACCCTTCAATATAAGAATTGATTAAGTTTTTTTGATCATTCTCATTTAATTCTTTTTGAATAATCTTAGAAGCAATTTCAATAGATAATTCAGCGACATCACTTTGAACGCTACTCAATACTTCTTGGCGTTCTTGTTCAATATCTTTAACAGCATTTTGTTTCAACGTCGTTGCTTCATCTTGAGCTCCAGAAACGATATCATCATGTTGCTTTTTACCGTTATCTTTTGCACGACTAACAATTTCAGATGCTTCTTGACGTGAATTATCTAATTGGTCTTGTCGTTCAGTTGCCAAAATATCGGCTTTTTTTCTTGAATCTTCAGCAGAATCTAAATCATTTGCAATTTTATCTGCACGGTCACTCATCATTTTTGTGACAGGACCCCATGCAAAGTGTTTGATGATTAACATCAAAATAACAAACGAAATAATATAGAATAAGAAATCACCAGTTTGAAAATTACCAACTGCACCGAAAACTAAATCTGAAAACATCTATTGACACCTCCTTTTTAAAATTAATATATTTCGTTGTATCAACGAAGAATCAAACTTAATTTCAAAAATTATTTAGCCATCAATAAGAATGAAATAACGATAGCAATAATAGGAACGGCTTCAATCAAACCAACACCAATAAACATTGTTGAACGTAATTGACCAGATAATTCTGGTTGGCGAGCCATACCTTCGATTGTTTTAGAAATAACTAAACCATTACCAATACCTGTTGCGACAGCGGCTAAACCAGCTGCAATACCTGCTGCTAATAATCCCATAATAATTGTTTCCTCCTTAGATATCTTGTTTTATTCTTTTTGTACTTTTCCACCGATATAAACCATTGACAATGTTACGAATACGTAAGCTTGGATACTTCCGATAAACAGAGAGAATCCTTGCCAGATCATTTCAACTGGTAAAGCCACGATAGTCATTAATGGGCCCATAGAAACTGCACCACCAATTAACGTTAATAATACTTCCCCAGCGTAAATGTTTCCGTACAAACGAAGAGCTAATGTTAGCAAATTTGTAAATTCTTCAATCAAGTTAATAGGTAAAAGAAATGCAACTGGACTCAAATAGGAATTTTTAATATATCCCTTAAATCCGAATTGAATAACACCCATAAAATGTGATAATAGCAGAATCAAAAATGCAAACGTTAGTGTCGTTAGCGGACTCGACGTTGGACTTTTAATCAACGTCTTGTCGCCAAAACCTATTTGTAAAAATAAACCCATTTGGTTAGATACAAAGATAAATAAGAATAACGTAAATGCTAATAAATTAAACTTCTTACCTTCTTTTCCTGGCATTGCGCTTTTAACAATCCCATTGGTGAAATCAATGAGCCATTCCAAAACATTTTGTCTACCAGTCGGTTTCATGGTCAGTCTTCTCGATAATACAATAGCTATCATCGCGACAATCACACATGCAAGTAAACCGGAAACGACATTCGTAATATTGAAAGGTAGGCCATAAAAATTCACAACGAAAGCATCTCCATCCACAGAATTTCACCTCTTTCCAAACTTTTATTTGACCGTATAAAACGGTATAAATTAAAGAGAATAACTTTATAAATATTCTCCAATTACAAAAGAAATCATACCACCAATTGAAATAAAATACAAAAGAAATTCTGACTTATTTTGAGTTTTTTTTCACATTAAAAAAAATGACACCTAGACGGCTTACGCATAAGCATTCTAAGGGCCATTCATTTAATTTATTTCGTACCAAACAATCGATCACCTGCATCGCCCAAACCTGGGACAATGTAGCCATCTTCATTCAAGTGATCATCAAGTGCTGCTGTATAAATATCAATATCAGGATGTTTTTCACGTAAAGCTGCAACACCTTCTGGAGCCGCAACAAGACAAACAAACTTAATTGTCTTTGCGCCGCGCTTCTTCAATGCATCAACTGCCATAATAGCAGAACCACCAGTAGCAAGCATTGGGTCTACTACAAGAAGATCACGACTAGCAATATCTTCAGGCATTTTTACAAAATATTCTGTTGGTTGGAATGTTGTTTCATCACGGTACATACCAATATGTCCAACTTTAGCTGCTGGTAATAATTCCAAAATACCATCAACCATCCCTAAACCAGCTCTTAAAATAGGAATAATAGCAATTTTCTTACCAGCCAATGTTTTTTGTGTTGTTTTACCCATAGGTGTTTCAACGATAACATCTTCTAAAGCAAAATCGCGAGAAACATCATATACCATTAGTTCAGCAATTTCATTAACAACTTCTCTAAATTCTTTTGTACCACAGTTCTTATCACGTATAATCGTTAATTTGTGTTGAATTAACGGATGGTCCATCACTTGAAATTTGCCCATTACGAAACACTCCCTTAAATTTAGTCTATTCTATTTTAGCGAATTATTACCTAAAATACTAGTCTTAAACGTATTTAATTTGTGAAATAGGATGCTTTTTAGATAATGCTAAAACTTGCGAACCAATTTCGGCTAATTTATCGTCATCATCGTGAAATTGAATTGCGTATAGAATTAGAATTGCAATCACTTTTACGTCTTCGCTGTCAAACCCACGAGTAGAAATTGCTGGCGTTCCAATTCGAATTCCAGACGTTTTAAATGGGCTCAATGATTCATTTGGAATTGTATTTTTATTCACAGTAATATGAACACGATCTAATAAGTTTTGAACTTCTTTTCCATTTAACCCAGAAGGTGTTACATCTAAGTTCATTAAGTGATTATCAGTTCCACCAGAAATAACTCTCACTAAATCTGACTGTGCAAATACGCCAGCCATTGCTTGTGAATTCTGAACAACTTGATACATATACGCCGTAAATGCTGGTTGCGCTGCCTCATAGAATGCTGCCGCTTTCCCAGCAATTACGTGTTCAAGTGGGCCACCCTGTGTACCAGGGAAAACTGCCGAGTTTAGTTTTTTAGCATATTTTTCTTTAGCAAGAATCATTCCACCACGAGGGCCACGTAACGTTTTATGCGTTGTTGTCGTAACAACATCAGCTACATCTACGGGATTTGGATGCAGTCCAGTAGCTACAAGACCAGCAATATGAGCCATATCTACCATTAAATAGGCGCCAACTTCATCAGCGATTGCTCTAAATTTTGTAAAGTCGATCATTCGACTATAAGCTGAGGCTCCAGCAATAATCATTTTAGGTTTTTCTTTAAGTGCTATCTCTCGAATAGCATCATAATTTAAACGTTCTGTTTTAGAATCAACACCATAACTAACAAAATTGTACAATTCACCTGAGAAATTTACTGGTGAACCATGCGTTAAATGTCCACCATCGTTTAATTTCATTCCTAAAATCTTATCTTGAGGTTCTAAAAATGCCTGGTAAACGGCCATATTAGCTTGTGAACCAGAATGTGGTTGTACATTGGCATATTCAGCATGGAATAGTGCCTTAGCACGATCAATAGCTAATTGTTCAACTACATCAATATACTCACAACCACCGTAGTAACGCTTATTAGGATACCCTTCAGCATACTTATTGGTTAACACGCTACCTTGTGCAGCACGTACAGCATCAGAAACGATATTTTCAGACGCAATTAATTCAATATTGTCCTCTTGGCGTTTTTCTTCATGAGCGATTGCATCCCACAATTCTTTATCCTGTTGTTTATATTTCACTTTTTCAGCATCCATAAGTTCAACAATATTTTGGCTACTTGCTGCTTTTTCAAGACGGTTCATGTAAGCAACACCCAATCCCTTTTTATCAAACCCTTCAACTAAAATCATTTGAACATTAGGGTTGTCATCGAAGTAGCGTAAACCGTCAAAAAGTGATTGGCTTGCTGATTCAATTGTTTTTCCTAAAGAAGAATAGCCACTATTCTTAGGTATCTGATCCGTATCAATTTGACCTTCTTTTGCCATTAATCCGATTGCAATATCTTGTTTAGCGACCCAGTCTAAAATATCTGACCAATTTTGTGTTGAATCAACAATCACAACTTGTGCTCTTGGTGCATAATGTCGATACTTCATCCCAGGTGCTTTTGGCGTTTCTCCTTCGGCAACTTCATGTGTATCATCACTAACGTGTCCAATTACATCCTCAATTTGTGACTGAGTAACTGCTCCAGGTCTCAAAATTGTTGGTTCATCTGTACTCATGTCTAAGACAGTTGACTCCACCCCTACTTTTGTTTGCCCATCATCAATGATACCAGCAATTTTACCATTCAAATCATGAGCAACATGTTCTGCCATTGTTGGACTAGGTTTACCTGAAGTATTAGCTGAAGGGCCAACAATTGGAACGCCCGACTTAATAATAAAATCTAATGTAACTTTGTTATCTGGCATTCTAAAGGCTGCAGTTTCTAAACCGCCTGTAACAGTCTTTGAAAGAGCTCCTGCTTTTAATTTAAGGATAAGCGTCAATGAACCCGGCCAAAATGTTTTAATTAACTTTTCCACATTGGCAGTAAGTGGTTGTGCATATTCCCGAACTGTCTCTACATCGGCAACGTGTACGATTAGTGGATTATCACTTGGTCGACCTTTTGCAGCATACACTTGTTTGACTGCCTCTTCATTTGTCGCATCGGCACCCAATCCGTACACTGTTTCAGTTGGGAATGCGATCAATTGTCCTTGCTTTAATAACTCTGCAGCAGTTTCTATTTCATTAGGTTGATAAATAATTGTTTCCATTAACTCAACACCCCTTTTATAATTTTGCGTGAATCATTCTTTGATTATCAAAACTATCTTTTTTTCCTTCTATTAAAACTGCATTTTCAAATGCGTTTGTTAACATCTTTATCACGGCGTTTTCTTGTTGATACCCTATTTCAAAGAAAATATCTCTTGGTTTTTGCGTGAAGCGAGCCACCTCTTCTATCATTCTTCGATACAAGATTAGACCATTTTCAGCTGCAAATAATGCGACTTGCGGTTCATGTTCAATCACACTTTTATCCATCACATCTCGCTCATTTTCGGCAATGTATGGTGGATTAGACACGATGACATCCACTTTCAATTCATGAATAGGTTCTGTTAAATCTCCAATCAAAAATGTTACATCAACTTGCTGTGCTTGTGCATTTTTTTTGGCAACCGTAATTGCTTCTTTAGAAATATCACTTGCAAAGATTTGCCAATTTGGTCGCTGTTGTTTTAAAGCAATCGCAATTGCTCCAGAACCGGTTCCAATATCAGCAATTACCAACTTCTCATTAGCAGGCAATGTCTCCAACATCCATTCTACCAATTCTTCCGTCTCAGGTCTCGGAATAAGGGTTGCTTCGGTCACTTTCAATTGCATACCAAAAAAGTAGGCATGACCAATAATGTATTGTGCCGGCATTCCATCACAAAATTGCTGAATATCTATCTGATATTGTTGCCACTCATTTTTTGGCATTTTTGTTTGATAATTCATTAATAAATCAGTCGTTGACCAGCTTAGTCGCTCTAATAATAACCACTGACCACTTTCAACTTCTAACTTATGTTCCTCTATACACAAAGAAGCCCATTTCAAGGCTTCATAGTAGGTTGGATTAGTCATTTTCTTGCAACTTTTCCATTTTTTGTGTTTGATCATATAAAATCAATGAATCGATTACTTCTTCAAGTTCACCATTCATAACACGATCTAATTTATTCAATGATAATCCAATTCGATGATCAGTCACACGATTTTGAGGGAAATTATAAGTTCTAATTCGTTCTGAACGGTCCCCTGATCCAACAGCTGATTTTCTATTTTCATTGTAAGCACTTTGTTCTTGTTGTGAATAGAAATCATAAACTCGAGCCTTCAAAATTTTCATAGCTTTTTCACGATTTTGTTGTTGTGAACGTTCATCTTGCATAGCTACAACAATGTTTGTTGGTAAATGGGTCATTCGGACAGCAGATGATGTCTTATTAACATGTTGTCCACCGGCACCAGAAGAACGATAAACATCCGTTCTAATATCTTTTGCATCAATTTCAATTTCAACATCTTCTGCTTCAGGCATAACACCTACTGTTGCAGTAGAAGTATGCACACGTCCAGCTGATTCTGTTGATGGAATTCGTTGAACTCGATGTGCACCACTTTCATATTTCAGCTTAGAAAAGACACTATCACCATTAATCAACAGGACAATTTCTTTAAAACCACCGACTTCAGTCACATTTTTATCCACAATTTCAACAGTCCAACCTTGCTTCTCAGCGTATTTAGAATACATTGAGAATAAATCTGCAGCAAATAAACTAGCTTCATCCCCACCGGCAGCGCCGTGAATTTCCATGATAATATTTTTATCATCATTAGGATCCTTAGGAATTAATAGTACCTTAATTTCTTCTTCTAAAGCTGCTTTTGCTTTCTTTGCGTCAGATAATTCTTCTTTAGCCATTTCAGCCATTTCAGAATCTAAATTTTCGCCTAGCATTTCTTCAGCATCTGCAAGTTCTTGAACAACAACTTTATATTGGCGATATTTCTCAACTGTTTCGCGGATACTTGCCATTTCTTTTGATAATTCCATAAACCGATTATTATTTGAAATAATCTCAGGATCAGACAATAATTCGCCTAATTCTTCATAGCGATCATCAACTGATTGTAATTGATCATACATTTCATCCATTTTATATTGTCTCCTCTTAATTCTTTATCTTTCTAGTCTATCTGATTATTGTAATTGTGTCATCAACGGATTGTTATAATGTTTACGACATACTGGATAATAATCTTCATTACCACCTATTAAAATTTGTTCGCCAGCATATACAGGTTTACCATCATGAATACGTAAATTCATGATGGCCTTTTTATGACAAAACCAGCAAATTGTTTTCATTTCTTCAATCTTGTCAGCATATAATAATAAATATTTTGATCCTTCAAACAATTCGTTTTTAAAATCATTCTTTAACCCAAAAGCCATAACTGGAATATTTAATTCATCCACAATTTTAGCTAATTGAATAATATGTGCTTGTTTTAGAAATTGTGATTCGTCTATTAAAACACAAGCAGCATTTGAATTAGTCTGTTGAACTAAATCAAAGACATTTGTTTCTTCAAAAATAGGTGTCGCCTCACGTTTCAATCCAATTCGACTTGAAACAAATCCAACACCATCCCTGTCATCCACACCACTTGTTAAAATAATAACTGATTTATTTTGTTCTTCATAATTATGCGCAACTTTTAAGATTTCAATTGTCTTACCACTATTCATTGCACCGTATTTAAAAAATAATTGCGCCATAATAAACCTCTTCTGTTTTTCAGATTTCCGTCTTTAAGTATATCCGATTTAAGCTTGGATTTCATTAAATAAAAATTTTTTCTTAATATTAGGCATTTTATATGTAGAATTTTGTAATTATGCTATTATAGACATAATATAAATTCAGTAAAGTAGGCTATGACGTGGATTCTATCCTATGTAGTCAATTTTCTGTAAACGGAGGATATTTTAATGACGATAAAAAGCTCAATAGCAACTGTCGCAGGGAAATCATCATATTGGTTTTTGCACACCTTTCTAAAAGGTGGTAGCTCTCTACCCGGCAAAATAACTGCCGCGTTAGATCCAGAAATTTTAAAAACATTAGGTGCTAATTATGACGTTATTGTCATCACTGGAACCAACGGTAAAACCTTAACAACCGCCTTAACAGTTAAGGTTTTAGGTGCTAAATATGACCATATCTTAACAAACTCTGCTGGATCAAATATGGAACAAGGTATTATCACAGCATTTCTAACGGATAAGCGCAAAAAAAATGAGCGTCCTCTTGCTGTTCTTGAGGTTGATGAAGCAAATGTCATTAAAGTAACCCAATACATCACGCCTAAAGCATTTGTTCTAACAAATATTTTCCGTGATCAAATGGACCGCTACGGTGAAATTTATACAACTTACAAAAAAATTATTGATGGGATTAAATTAGCACCCAATGCAACAATTATTGCAAATGGTGATGCACCCATTTTCCATTCAATTGAATTACCAAATCCTTTTGTTTTCTACGGTTTTAATCATGAAGAGGAAACAGAAAGTTTAGCACCTACGAATACTGATGGGATTCTTTGTCCAGTTTGTCAACATATCTTACATTATAAAACCCGTACGTATGCTAATCTCGGGAAATATTATTGTCCAAACTGTCATTTTAGTCGTCCAAAATTAGACTACCAATTAACATCACTTTTAGAACAAACACCCACATCATCTCACTTTATAGTTGATGGACAACCCATGGAAATTCATGTCGGCGGTTTATATAACATCTACAACGCCCTTGCTGCTTATGCAGTTGGTCGTGTCTTCAATGTTGGTCCTGCAACAATTAGTAATACATTAAGTGAAGACGATGAGCAAGTCTTTGGTCGACAAGAAGTCATCCATGTTGAAGACAAAGACATTACCTTAGTTTTAGTTAAAAATCCAGTTGGCCTCGATCAGGTACTAGATATGATTGCAACAGATACAGAACCATTCTCGTTGGCCTTCTTATTAAATGCAAATTACGCAGATGGTATTGATACCAGTTGGATTTGGGATGGGAATTTCGAACAATTAACACAAATGAACATTCCTCAATTCATGACGGGTGGTGAACGTTATAAAGATGTTTCATTCCGTTTTAAGGTCGCTGGTGTCAAAGATGAACAATTAATTAAAGAACCTGACATTGCTAAAGTTATCGAACAACTTAAAACCTTCCCCACAAAACATATTTACGTTTTAGCCACTTATACAGCTGTTTTACAGTTACGTAAATCACTCGCTAATGATGGTTATATCAAGGAGGGCATGTAATAATGGCAAAATATCATTTAAACGTCGCCCATTTATATGGTGACTTATTAAATACTTATGGTGATGTTGGTAACCTATTGGTGTTAGAATATTATGCCAAGCAAATGGATACTGACTTACAAACTGAAGTCATCAGTTTAGATCAACCTTTTGACAAAGATCATTTTGACTTAACTTTCTTTGGTGGTGGACAAGATTTCGAACAAAAAATTGTCTCAAAAGATATTCAAGACAAAAAAGAGGCCTTAACCGACTATATTGAAGATAACGGTCCCCTCCTCGCAATTTGTGGCGGTTACCAATTACTTGGTCAATATTATGTCGGTGCTGATGGTGAAAAAATTCCTGGCATTGGTGCAATGAGTCATTATACAGAGACACAAGATGACAATCGTTTTATCGGAGATATTACGATTCAAAATGAAGATACCGGTGAAACTTACCATGGTTTTGAAAATCATAACGGGATGACCTTCCTCGGTAAAGATGAACGACCACTTGGTAAAGTGTTAAAAGGTAAAGGTAATAATGGTAGTGATGCTTCAGAAGGTGTCATTTACAAAAACGTTTTTGGTTCATATTTCCATGGCCCAATCTTAACAAGAAATGGTGAATTAGCTAAACGTCTACTACTGCTTGCGTTGCATCGTAAATATCCAGATGTTGATTTTAGTCAACAAGAAGCACTCGTTATCGAACCAACATTTTAGTAAAAAAATAAAGATTCAAACAATAGTATATTATTGTTTGAATCTTTATTTTTTTATGCTTTTTCTCCAGGTTCTGATGCAATAATTTGCATATCACCTGTAATTGTCCATTCTTTAACTTCGTTTGGTAAAATAAAATGCATACCCATTTTTAAATCATATATTTTATCATCGACTTTAATCTGACCTTCACCTTTTAAAACTGAAACAAGAGTATAAGGTGCGACTGTTCTTTTAAAATTTGCTGATCCGTTTGAAATCAACCATTCATAAACACTAAAGAATGGTGTTTTAACAAAGGTTGTTACTTTGGCATCCCCGACCATTTTTGTTTGAATATCGAGTTCAGGAACTTTATTAGGCACATTAGTAACATCAATCGATTGTTGAATATGCAAGTCACGCTTCTTACCCGTTGTTGCATCCACACGGTCAAAATCGTAAACACGATATGTTGTATCACTACTTTGTTGCGTTTCAAGGACCATCACACCAGAACCAATGGCATGAATTGTACCACTAGGAACATAAAAGAAATCTCCCGCTTTAACAGGTACATGCGTAAATAAATCATCCCATCTTTCGTCATGAATCATTTCCGCTAATTCTTCACGTGTTTTAGCATGGTGCCCATAAATAAGTTCTGCCCCAGGTTCGGCTGAAATAACATACCAACATTCTGTTTTACCAAGTTCATGCTCATGTTGCATTGCATAAGTATCATCCGGATGTACTTGAACTGATAAATCTTGATTAGCATCTAAAATTTTAGTTAGAAGTGGAAAAACATCCCCTTTAGCATTACCAAAAACTTCACGATTTGAATCCCAGACTTCATTCAATGTTTTGCCAGCAAATGGACCATTCAAAACAGTACTTGGGCCATGTGAGTGTGCGGAAATAGCCCAAAGTTCACCAGTATGATTACTTGGAATATCATATCCAAAGACCGTTTTAAGATGATCACCACCCCAAATTTTTTCTTGTAATACAGGTTTTAAGAATAAAGGTTCTGTCATTAGTTGCTCTCTCCTTCGTTAAACATATTATTGGTTTATTTTATCATAAGCGGTTACATTTTTGAATGTTAATCGGTTACAATCCAGCTTTTTCCGTTAAAAAGCTTTCTATAATTTCATCTCGTTTTACCAAATAGAGACTATTATCACTCGTCGGATGTACCCTATTCGTTAAGACAACCAACCCGTCTTGCATGGATTGATCCATTATTATAAATGTTCCTGTATAACCAGTATGATAGACAGATAAGCAATCGCCATCTCCACGAAGATCCCAGCCAAGTGAACGACCCAAGCTTCTTGTAGGTGTTTGATCTGAGAATAACATTTGCGTCGTCTCCGGCCGTAATACTGGACGTTCAGGACCATCTGACATAAACCACTGCATAAATCGTAATAAGTCGGATACAGTGGAAAATAACCCTGCCGATCCACAATGTTCTTTTAAAATCCGTGCTTTGGGGTCATGAACAATACCCTTTAAAAGACCTAAGTCAGGAATAATCTCAGTTGGAACACTTCTTGAGATATTTGGACTAAAAGTACTATCAGTTAATCCTAAGGGATTTAAGACTTCTTGCTGCAATGCTTGCTGAACAGGAATTTTTAAAATACTTTCAATAATATATCCTAAAAAAATTAGTCCGATATCACTATAAATAACTTTTTTTCCAAGATTTTCACCATTACTTAGTCCGAATAGTGCTTGTTTTAAATCTGGTTCCGATAATTGATTTCGATTTTTAATATACCCTTGAAAATCTGCCGTATGCGTCAACATATGCCGTAAAGTCACCCGTTCGTCCTGATAATTTGGTAGGTATTTTTTTACGGAATCATCAACATTCAAACGACCCTCTTCTTGTAATTTTAAAATAAGAGTTGTTGTTCCTATCACTTTAGTTAGTGATGCAACGTCGTAAAGTGCATTGTCAGCTAATTGTTCAGTTTCAGGGACTAATTGCGAATATCCCAAATAGTTTTGATTGCTAATTGTATTATGATGGATAACCCCATATGAAGCACCAGGAACAATACCATCATTAACTAACTGTCGAATTTTATTTATCGTTTTAGGATATAGCAATCGTAATCACCCCTTTTGATTAATCTTCACAATTGTAAATTTACCTTTTTTAAAATCAACGTTACTAACACTAGCATTCTTCAAGAGCATCGTTGGAAGTTGATTTTTTTCTAAGCTGTCGATAAAACTTGATAACACAAGACCATGAGACACAATTAAAATATTTCCTCCCTGCGTCTGGTACTGATTCCCAATATCCGTTAATGTATCAATTATTCGACTAGTCATCTTATCATATGTTTCAGCTTGGCTAGTTCCTTCAAGCTCTGCGAACATATTTACTAAGTTTCTAAAGCGATTATGCCCTAAAACGGCCTGACTCACTTTAAAAAAACCAAATTTTTTAACAAGCATTGGAATTAAATCTTTATTTTTCATCTCTTCTAGTCGACCAAAATCGACTTCTCGAAGTCCTCTTAATGGTTGAAATTCAAACGAAGAGTCATGCTTTTCAAGAATAAAGTCCGCAGTATCTTGCGTTCGTTTTAAGTCACTTGTGTACACGGCTTCAAAATAGACATCTTTTAATTGTGTTCCCAAATTTCTAGCTGCCTCTCGCCCCTTGTGTGTCAGACGAGAATTAGTCACGCCTTGTAGCCTCTTTAATCTGTTCAATCGTGTTTGACCATGTCTTACTAAATAAAAATGAACTGTCTTCATCGCCTGCACCTCCATAAAATGGTTTATATTTGTACCTTCAAGTATACGCTACCATTAAGATTTTACCTAAGTAAAAACCTAAAATATATTTTTAAATTTAGTCTGTCTACGACTATAATAAAATAAATCAAAACATTTTCGTTTAAATTGGTATAATGAAGTAAATCATTTAGATGGGGAGTGTCACTTATGGCTAGTAATTCAGATTCTATATTCTTCGTCTTATCTTATGTCAGACGACATCCAGAAGACGTTTTCTTTTCACGCTTGACCTATACTAATTCAATAACCCTCGTCATACCAGGAAGCGTCAAAGTAGCTGATGCTGATATTTATTTTTTACCAGATAAACTAACTGTTAATCGTCTCACTGATGATTTCGTTTCAAAACACGGTGATTTATTAGATTACTTTAACGATAAATTAGATCATTCCATCCCTGACTATATGGACGTCTGGGTAACAACCGTGTATCTGACACATCATGATAAATATTTAATTGAACTTTCATTTGAACAAAATGTCTAAACAAAAAAGTGATTAAGCAGGTTCTGAAGTGAACCCCAAAAGTTGGAGTAAATATTAAGCGATCATCTGGTCGGTATGTTTTCGATATTCAATCGGAGACATACCGGCCAGTTTTATTTTAATTCTTTTATGATTGTAATAATCAATATAATTTTTTATGGCTACTTTTAAAGCTTCGTATGTCGCATAATCGTGATTATGAACTGTCCCAACTTTTAAAATATGAAAGAAGCTTTCAGCACATGCATTATCTAAACAAGTCGCTTTGCGACTCATACTTTGAAAAATTTTTGCTGATTTGATAATCTCTGTATAACGGCTGTTCTGATATTGAAATCCTTGATCAGAGTGAACTGTCATTCGATAACTGAGATTTGAACGTTTATTGATTAACCGTTTTAGTGGTTCTGTCACAAACTCCACCGTTGGGTGGAGGCTAATTGACCATTGAAGGACTTCACTATTAAATAAATCAATATATGCCGTAAAATAAGCTCTTTCATTTGTACTTTTATTTCCCCATCGTAGTTCAGTGACATCAGTTACTATTTTTTGATAGGATCTATCAGTCTTAAAACGTCGGTTTAAAAGATTGGAAGCTATTTTACCAACAGTTCCTTTATATGAATTATATCTTTTCGTTTTTCGTTCGTAAGCGTGACATAGGAGTTTGTTTTCTCGCATTATTCTCAACACGGTTTTGTGATTGATTTTAATGCCTATGTTACGTAACTCACTTGTTACGGGACGATACCCATAATCAGAATGCCCTTCACAAATTGTTTTAATCGTTTCAATCAGTTCTTTTGAATCTTGTTGGTACTCTCGTTTACAAGCATCATGGTAGCTACTGCTGGACATCAGTCCAGCTTTTAATACGGTTGCCAACTTAATCTGTAATTCACACCTTAACTCAGTGATTATCTGGGCTTTTTCTTGGTTTTTAATCTTTGTTTTTTCTGTATTAAGGCGTCCAATTTTTCCAAGTACGCTACCCGTGCCCTTAGAAAGTCATTTTCTTCTTGTAATTGTTTTGAAGTTTTTGGATTTTTTGATTTAGTCATTTTAGGCAGTTTTCCTTTTGAAGTTTTTAAGCGACCTTGTACCAGTTTCTTTTCCCAGTCCCAAATCACGACAGGATTCTTAATTTTAAAATGACGTGCTGTAACCGGAAAAGAAGCCCTATGTTTTAATCGCCAGTGAATGACCTTCATTTTATAGGAATAATCATAAAATGTCTTCCCTAAATTATTTTCTAAGCCTTGAATCCCAAACATTTTAAAATGATCCAACCATTGATAAATAGTTGCAGATCCCTTGATTCCATACTTCTTCATTAGTAAACCGGCTGGTTTACCTTTCAAATATTCTTTTAGAACTTTTTTCTTTATTTCAACTGTGAACATAGTAAAACCCCCTGAGTTAGATTTCTCCAACTCAGGGGGTTCACTTCATTCCCCTACTTAATCACTTTTTTAAATATTCTAATTAATTACATCTTTTATCGCCCAAACGGGGCTCGAACCCGTAATTCCGCCTTGAGAGGGCGACGTCTTAACCAATTTGACCATTGGGCAAAAATACTCTTTTAAGTATAACCCATATAGATTTGATGTCAATGATTTTTATGCCAAATTAAAAATTGAATAAAACAACAATACAGATACAAACCGAGACAGTACAATGCAGCAGCCCACATAACAAAAGATAACCATTTATATTGTAGGAGAACTTTCGTGGTACCTATCAATAACGTTGTGACACACGCAATCAATAATCTAATGTATAACTTTTTTAATTCACGTCTTAGTTTTATTTCCAATACGTTCGCCTCAAACCCATCTATAGAATAATAACTTAATAAAATGTGCAAAACTTTAGCTTAATTTATTCATTTGTACTTTCTCTACATAACACAATCTTTATGTCCTTCATTATAACGTTATGTATCAATTAGAAAAGTAATCATCACTTTTCTTTATCAATAATTAATCATCTTTACTATTTCTTATTGTTTCAACAAAATATTACTATTTTCTATTTGACAAAAGACCGTTATATCGCTAAAATTAGGAAGTTAATTATTCTTGGGTAATAGCCAAACTGGTAAGGCGCCGGACTCTGAATCCGCAATCTGTAGGTTCGATCCCTACTTACCCAATCAAGTGTTTTCATAGAGTTTCATAAGGTTTCATCTAGATTCAACAAACCGTAGTCAAAACCGTAGTCAAAAAAATAAACTGTACGGGCATGTATGTACTGATGCATCTACTTTCTTAAGTAGGTGCTTTTTATTTTCCCTCAACAAACCGTAGTCATTTCATCACATCTAATTAAATCTACTTCCTTTAGGGTGTCTTGAATGTCTTGATAACCTTTTTAATTGCATCCCTTTAGGGGGTCCGAAATGTCCGAATACTTATTTTTGCCTACATATCTAATAAGTCCCAGGGATGAATAGCTGCACCCATATACTAATATTTGCTAACATATTAGGTATAAATGAAGTATCATTTTGACGAGCTTACTAGAGTTTTGATGAGCTTTATAAAGTATTTTATGGCAAGTTTTGGCAGGTTCTAACACTAACCCTATTACTTACTTTAAGAATACCTAAACATCAATTATAGATAAGGTATTATTTATTACACCTTATCCTCGCCGCTTCGCCTTTTAAAATTTTATTCACTGCATTTAACGGAAAAGATATAGAGTCTATATTTGTTGCAACTGCTGTAAAAATTTTATTAATTTTATTAGTTTCTTGATCTATCAATTCTATATTTTCTTCTTTATTTTTCAATAACCATTTTACTGCCATAGTAAGTTCATCGTATGTTTTCATTAAATCACTCCAAAGTGTAGCAATATTATCTTGATAGGTATCACATTTTTTTGATAATTCGGGTACATAGCTAACGTATGTTTCAAAATAAATTACATATTCATTCTTCAAATTAGTAATTTCATTCAATTTTTCTTTATTAATTTTTGTACCCAAATTACGAATATCATCTATTGTTTCTAATGTACCCTTAGAGAAAATATCTTTTTTCATTAAAATAATATTGGCGGTAAATCTATTATTAATAGAAATTAATCTAGATATGTTCTTAATATCTTCTACAGCAAGGGCATTACTTAACTCATTTTTTCTTTGCTCTTTTAACTGAAACTTTGTATTTATATATGCAAACATAGCTGCACCACCAATACCTATGAAAGAACCTATATAACCTCCCCAAAATCCAAGCCACCCATCACTCGAACCTACTCCTGGAACAATGCCAATAAAAATATTGATGACCCAAGGGATGATAACAGTCACTATCAATATTACTAGTAAAATGAACCATTTATATTTTTTTATAAACCCCCATATTTTACTCACTGCATTACCTCCAAATATCTTATTTACCTCTATATTAAACAATAAAAAACAGGTAAACAATACCTGTCCCAACTCTATGAAATACTATGAAACTCTACGTAACTTAAAAGGTTTATTTTAATGATCACTAGTTACTCAAAAATCACTAAATGATGATTTAACTCACACTAAACTTTTTCACACTTTGAATCTGGCTACCGTTTGTACTTCCAACCGTATCATTCATGATGGATCATTTTAGATAGTATAGTTTATTTCTTTAGCTTTTTAAATGTTTGCACTTTCGTCAACACTATTAGTGTATATACTTTTTAGCTACTATGCTAAGAAATTCATTAATTTTGCTTTTCTAAATTTTAGCTAATATTCTAAGGCCCGGTATTTATCTGAAGATTCCCAGTTCCATATTTCATTTTTTACAAAAAAAGCACTCACGTTTGTGAATGCATTAATGAACCATTATGGAATATCACTATAAAGTATTATATTTATTTAACGGTTTAGCGTAAAGTTTTCTGTATCTATGTCTGGTCTAGTCGAATAGCGTGAGATAGTTTTAAGTGAAACGGTTGTTTTGTTATGATCAGGCACTAGGTAATATTTTTCTCGAAGACTTGCACCCGTGTACACCAACTCTATTTCCCAACCACCATTTCCATAGGGTACGTATCCTCCCAACGCTGCAGGAATATCATCATTATTATTAATTTTAGTTATAGTACTTTTACTTCTATCTGTTATTATCAAGTTAAAATTGCCGTAATTATCATTTGAATTTTCATGTTTGATAATCAGTTTAATCGCTTCATCAATTGATATTGATAGCCCATCACTGGATTGTTGTGTATCATCACTAGCATTGATGATAACGTTATTCACTAGAGTATTTCGACTACCATCAGTTAACTTTTGATTTACATAAGTAGCTATTGTCGACATACCAACTTTTTGTAGTTCATTATCTGCATTGTCATAATAAGCTACAGTATTATGTACATCCCCCAGTAATCTATAATATGGATTATCACCTTTTTGAATATAATACTTAACTGTACTTGAATTAGGTGTTTTAATTGAAACATTGAACCCATCTGCTATTTTATCCGTTAAACCATTCCAAAAACGATTTGCACCATAATAAGCGATTGCTACAGCTGACTGTTTAGGATGGTCTTTCATCTGCTGAACTGTCAGAGTTCCTACATTCCTACTTGCCTGTTTTTTCGTTTCCTGTAATTTACTTTTTTCTTTTTTTAACGATGAAACTTCTCTACTCATTGAACTAGCTATTTTCTTTGAACTTGCTTGTGATTTACTAGAATCAATAGAAGATGATTCATCCTTTTTTGAATTGCTGCTCCCACACGCAGTTAATGATAATAACATCATTGCTATCCCACACGTTACCAATACCTTTTTCATTTTGAAACTCCCCTAAAATTTATTTACCTTTAAATTAAACACTAAAAATGATAGGTAATCAATATTCGTATTCACCTTATGCACTTTTATAAAACTCTGTACAACATAATCTATATTTTCATACTAATAGTCGCAGGTTTTGTTAGATTTTTAACCATTCAAAGATATTTTATACTAAGTTTGTTCAGCCCCAAATGCCGCAATAACCCGTACGACATTTTCTATTTTGGCGTACAAAAAAACATCCACAGTATGGATGTTTCAATTAACCATTATATTTTATTTTGAGTTTGCTGTGCGTCTATTGCATCTTTGGCAGTCGTTTCTAATGCAAACTCATAAGTAAGCTTTGTTCCATTAGATTGTTTTTCTATCCATTCTCCATATGTTATATGTGATCCCTTTATTGTGTAAGGTATGCGATGTGAACCAGATTCACCCCTCATTATAATAAACTTATCGGTTATCTTATACGTATAATTATAGGCTCTATCTTTTCCCAGCTGTGTACGAACCACTGTATCACTTTTTGCGTAACCTAGAGTAATTAAATCAAAAAGGGAGTGCCGTGGAGCAGTACCATCTTCCATAGCTTTACTGATGTCCTCACCATTATATTTGATTGGAGCAAAACTAAATCCTTTTTTTAATTCATTTCTCACAAGATTAGCTGCCTTAGATGACCTTTCAGCTACCATACTTGATTCTTTGGCAGCTGATTCTGATGATGCTTTACTTTCAGAAGATACTTTTGCTTTTTTTATAGACTCTTTCTTATTTGATTCACTTTTTGATTTCTGCAAACTAGATGATTTTACCTCAGATGATGACGATTCCTTACTTGCACTATTGCTGTTCCCACATGCAACTAATAATAATGCAACCATTGTTGAAGCACATAATACGACTACCCTTTTCATTATCCAACACCCCTTTATTTTTATACACTCACATATTAAACACTAAAAAAAGCAGGTAAACAATACCTACCTCCTTTGTATGTACACTCTAAATACTTCAATAAAGTAATAAAGGGTTATATTTTAAAGTTTCTAACATTCATACCCGCTATTAATTTTTAATGCTATATATATTTTTAATTGACGAAGGCTACCAACAAATTCTGCTGGTAGCCTTCTCACTGAATATTTATATTTAATTTTGAGTTAATTAATTTTAAAATAAGTTACTAATTCTACTTCTAAACGATGTAACCCTACCTACTTTACATCCTTGCAACTCCTTGGTTGCGCCAGCGTGAATAAATGAATAGAAATCATCAAACTGAATAATTTATACTAAGAATATTAATATTGAGCTACTATAACCTTAACATGTTTTTGTTTATTGTCAATTTTTCCGAATGATTTATATAGTATTTTCTCATTTTATGTTCTATTTATGATATACTAAATGAGATATTTTAATGATGGTACTTAAATTAATAAAGTGACAGCAACTTAAATCCCCGATTCAATTCTGTCTCCTTCATTTTGAATACACTATAATAATAGTTTGGAGGTTTATACACTATGTTAAGTAAGACAAAAAAATTCTTAAGAGCAAACAAAATTTATTACGATAAAGAACATCTCAATCCATTAATGGTTCCAGATCGTATTTACGTACTTAATTTTGGCTTAGATGAGGATGATCTCAATAATAGATTTATCGTTGAATACACGTATACTTGGACTGGTCGAATCAAAATTAATAAAATTACGATTCGACTTCATAATCAAGTTAGCCCACATGAATTTCGTAATGAAACAGAATTACTGCATTATCTTAAAAAACACACTAAATCGAGCAAATAACATTTGCATTAATCGTCATTAGATGTTATATTAAACTTATGTATTTATGGTTCGGTTATTTAAAGGTGATTTGTTTCATTTATGAACACACTTCTTTTTAATAGTTCAATCAACAAATGCAAAATATATTAGTGCTTACAGCACATGGAGGTTTCATATTATGGAACAAGGTACAGTAAAATGGTTTAATGCAGATAAAGGTTTTGGTTTTATTACTCGCGAATCTGGCGACGACGTTTTCGTTCATTTCTCAGCTATCCAAGGTGACGGTTTTAAATCACTTGACGAAGGCCAAGCAGTTACTTTCGATGTTGAAGATTCTGATCGTGGACCACAAGCAACTAACGTTGTTAAAGCTTAATTATAAGCCTTTGAAACTTACCTTCGGGTAGGTTTTTTTTTTGCAATAATAACCGTATACCCTCTCATCAGCTGCTGTTGTATGACTGTATTTTTAAATTAAATAATTATTTATCATCCGGTTCCTACTATGCACTTTAGGTTACGTTCAAAATCAACTTTAAATTTATCAATATAAAAAATGCCTCATAATTATTAGACGTAGGTCTAACGATTATGAGGCATTTTTAAGTCACACTGTCTTTCAATATCATAATTCATCAACAACAATTAACTTAGAACTATTTTCATTTAAAATGCGTTGCTGTTTACATATCCTTGCCACTTACCATTTGCATTGTATATCGAGTAATATTTATTGCCATTAATTGAATAAGCATATTTTACTGTATATTTCGTACCTGAGTTAGCTATAGTTGACCCTTTTTTTACCGTCCAATTAAAATTACCCCAGATATCATAGCTTCTTTTAACAGAGACAATTTTATTGTATTTAGTATAAATATGGCTAGTTGCTTTATTATTCACATAACCCATCCATTTACCGGCATCGTTATAAAGTGAGTAGTAAATATTTCCGTTTCCTGTAGTATATCTGTATCTAACGTTATATGTTTGACCATAGTAATTACTAGAAGTACTTTTTTTAGATGACCACAAGAAATTACCCCAGACATTATAACCTTTATCGCTAATTTTGACCTTTGCCTTTAATGATTTAGCTACTAAGGTATTCGTAGCATTACTGTTAACATAGCCTTTCCAAACATTATTACCATTATATAGTGAGTAATACGTATTACCATTAATCTTATACGCATATTTAGCATTGTATGTCTGTCCGGAGTTAGTAACTGTAGATCCTTTTTTACTTGTCCAATTAAAATTACCCCAGATAGTATAGCTATTTTTAACAGAAACAATCTTATCATATGATGAATAAACTAAATTTGAAGCATTACTATTCATATAACCTAACCATGTACCTGCATTATTATAAAGTGAATAATAGACGTTACCATTACCCAATGTATATCTGTATCTGACATTTAAGTTTTGACCATAATAATTAGCTGTTGTTCCTTTTGCTGACGTATAGAAAAAATTACTCCAGATAGTATAATCACGTTTAGTAATTTTAGCGGTTGCTTTAAATTCTTTAGCTGAAGCAACCTCCATTGCGTTACTATTTACATATCCAGCCCATTTGCCTTTACTATCGTACAATGAGTAATATTTGTTACCATTACTGTGATTATAGTAATATTTTGCGCTATAAACTTTTCCAATTTTTCCAGTTGTCGTATTTTTAACTTTATTCCAACTAAAATTACCCCAAACATTATATCCAGATTTTTTAATTGAAACTAATTCATTATAACTTTGTGCTTTCCCAGCTGCGTTCGTGGGTGGTGTACTTTCTGTTGGTTTGTTATCTGTTGATGCACTTAAAAACCAATCAGCATTTTTACCAGACATGATACTTGCATCAATGTTTCCAACCCCTGATAAACCATGATTTGTAAAGTTACTTGTATATTGCCATAACGAATGACTTGTTTCCATTGGCTCATTACTTTGGTATGCAGCTAACCAAAAACCATCATATGCGTTAACAGCCGTACTGGCATATGTTTTCATAAAACTAGCATAAGAGTAAAGTATAATTTTACGATTACCTACATATTTAGCCATCTCATCAGCCCAGGCTTTTGTTGTGGCGTTAGTATTTGCTTTGCTAGCATTCGTAACCGTTTGATCTTCATAATCATTGACAAAGAACTTAGCATCCTTGGCACGGTTATATAAGTCTTTCGCTTCTACTCTAGCATCAGCAACATTTTCATATTGGCTAAATGAATAAACACCATATGGAATATTATATTTCTTCATCATCGCAATATTATGATCAATCACTAAATCTTTACGATTTGACCCATATTGAACACGTAAAATAATAAATTTAAAATTTTTCTTTAATACTTTAGCTTGTGCATCTGTAAATGATCCTTGAAATTCTGATAAATCAGGAATTGAATTATCGCGATTTGTAGCCGATTTACTCAATAAAGATGCTGATTTAACTAATGATTCAGGTACATTTGACCCCATCACACCTTCAGGCTTCGAAGTATTAGCCGAGGCCTGATATGCTCCGATACCAATACCTACTATCACACTAGATAAAAATAATACATATTTCGTCATTCTTTTCAAAATAGAAACCGCCCTTTTATTTTTTGTTTAATAACCATATTCTAGCATAATTTATAAGTCAAAAAGATTAAGATTAGAAAAAAAGACCTTCAATAAAAAAATAATAGACGTTTTATAAGCGTCTATTATTTAATTAAGATACTTTTTAAACCACTTAACACAGTATTTTTCTCGTTCAATTGCATGATCTAAAATCAAATAATGACCATATTGTTTGTTGATTTCTTCTTCTGAGAAAAAAATTAATTTCATTCTTCCTTCAAGATGATCTAATTTTACTTGATGTAACTGTAATTGCTCAATTAATCTTTGCTGTAATTGAACGTCATCTTTATTTTTAATAAAATAAAGTTTCAAAATAAATTCGTCTTTAATCGGTTTTAATTCCCCACTATCTGATACTAACCAATCCATTAAAACTTTTTTACCTTGTGATGTAATAGAATATATTTTCTTTTCTAACTTAGTACCTGCTATTTCAATTTCATGCGTAATGTATCCATCTTTTTCCATTATTTTAAGAGCAGGATAAATTTGACTATGTCCTGCTTGCCAAAATTCTCCAATATCAGTCGTAAATGCTTTAGTTATATCGTACCCCGATAATGGTTCTTGATTCAATAATCCTAAAATAATATATTGTAATTTATTTTTTTTTGCCATTTTTCCCCTTAACTTGACTTTTAATACTTATCAGTATACTATAATCAAGTAAACAAAAACATGTAAACTTTTACATGTATAAATAAACACTTTAAAGGAGAACAAAAATTATGACAAATACAGAAAAAAAGTTTAAAACATTAGATGATTTCTTAGGTACACATTTTGTATATACTTACGATAACGGTTGGGAATATGAATGGTACGCTAAAAATGATCATACTGTTGACTACCGTATCCATGGTGGTATGGTTGCTGGACGTTGGGTAACTGATCAAGAAGCTCACATCGTTATGCTTACTGAAGGTATTTATAAAATTGCTTGGACAGAACCTACAGGTACTGATGTCGCTCTAGATTTCTTACCTAACGAAATGAAAATTAACGGAACAATCTTCTTCCCTAAATGGGTTCAAGAACATCCTGAAATTACAGTTACTTACCAAAATGACCATATCGATTTGATGGAAGAATCTCGTGAAAAATACGAAACATATCCTAAAATGGTTGTCCCAGAATTTGCTACAATCACTTACATCGGTGATGCCGGTCAAAATAACGAAGATGTTATCAATGAAGAACCTTATGTTGGTATGCCAGATGATATTCGTAATGGTAAATATTATGACGAAAATTACAAAATGATCAAAAAGAACTAATTTATTCCAAATAAAAATCGTCTGAACTTTTAAAAGTTCAGACGATTTTTATTTTATAACTTTTTTATCTTAAAGACGTGCATTTAATTCTTTTGAAAGGTCTTCGAAGCCAGGTTTACCAAGTAAGGCAAACATGTTCTTTTTGTATGCTTCAACACCTGGTTGGTTAAATGGGTTAATTCCATTCAAGTAACCAGATACAGCTACAGCTGCTTCAAAGAAGTAAATTGTATATCCTAATGTGTAAGCGTCTTGTGTAGGAATGTTCAAAATCATGTTAGGAACATTACCATCAGTATGAGCTAAAACAACACCTTGGAAAGCCTTTGTATTAACAAAGTCCATTGTCTTACCTTCTAAGTAGCCTAAGCCATCAAGATCGCCCTCTTCTTCAGGAATAGCAGTATCATTAACGGGAGTTCCCACATTAATTACAGTTTCCATCAAGTTACGACGGCCTTCTTGAATATATTGGCCTAATGAATGTAAATCAGTTGAGAAATTAGCTGAAGATGGGTAAATACCCTTTTGATCTTTACCTTCAGATTCGCCCATCAATTGTTTCCACCATTCTGAGAAATATTGTAAACTTGGTTCGTAGTTTTCTAGAATTTCAGTTGTGTAACCTTTACGGTATAAAATATTACGTAAAGCTGCGTATTGATATGCTTCATTTTTTGTTAAATCAGCATCTGAATATTCAACACGTGCGTCTTCAGCACCTTGCATCAAGGCATCAATATCAGCACCTGAAGCAGCAATTGGTAATAAACCAACAGCAGTAAGAACTGAGAAACGGCCACCAACGTCATCAGGAATAACAAATGCTTCATAGCCTTCAGAATCAGCTTCAACTTTTAAGGCACCAACTTTACGATCAGTTGTAGCGTAGATACGTGAGTTAGCTTCTTCTTTACCATATTTTGCGATTAATTTTTCTTTGAAAACACGGAAAGCAATTGAAGGTTCTGTTGTTGTACCTGATTTAGAAATAATATTAACTGAGAAATCACGATCACCAATTAAATCTACTAAATCATGTACGTATGAAGGACTAATTGAATTTCCAGCAAATAAGATTTGAGGTGCATTTCTTTTTTCAGCTGGTAATAAGTTATAGAATGTATGGTTTAAGAATTCAATAGCTGCGCGAGCACCTAAATATGAACCACCAATACCGATAACGACTAAAACTTCTGAATTAGATTGAATTTTTTTAGCTGCTGTTTTAATACGAGCGAATTCTTCTTTATCGTAGTCTTTAGGTAAATCTAAAAATCCACGGAAATCACTACCTGCCCCTGTACCGTTGCGTAATTCACTATCTGCTGCAGTAACAAGTGCTTGCATTTCGCCAAGTTCATTGTCTTGGACGAATTTTGATAAGTTAGAACTATCGAATGAAATATGTGCCATTTTAATTATCTCCCTCATATTCTTTATTTAACAACTTACATTATACAATACTTAGTAGAAAATATAACAGTCAAACAGAACTTTAATTACAAATTCCGTTATTTTTTTTGTTTACTATGAGAATATCCGTAACCGTAATAAGCAACTAATCCTATAATAATCCAAATTAGAAAGGCAACCCAGATATTAATCGGTAACTGAATCATCAAATAGACTGAAATAATTATAGACAAGATTGGTAACAATGGTACAAATGGAACTCTAAATTGGCCTTTACTAGGTTCACCAAATTGTTTCCTTAAACTTATTAATGCCAAAGCCAAAATAACAAGTACGGTTAACGTTACAATATTAGTCAATTTGGCTAAACTTTCAATAGACACTAACCCACTTGCAATCGCAATAAAAATACCGACTGTCCATGATGCTGCTTTGGGCGCATTCGTCTTATCGCTAATTTTTGCTAAGTATTGGGGCAATAATCCGTCTCTCGCCTCCGAATAAATCATTCTCGATAAACCATAGGCTAATGCAATTAAGACGCTTAGAAGCGTTATTATTGCACCTACCGAGATTATATTTCCAATAATACTCTGATTTACAAATCGCATCGCAAATGCAACTGGATCACTAACATTTAATTGTGTATACGGGACAATTCCGGTTAATACTAACGTAACAATAATATAAAAAATAGCAGAAATACTTATCGCACCAATAATTCCTTTTGGAATTGTCTTTTGCGGATCAATTACTTCGTCTGATGCCATCGCAATAGATTCAAACCCTAAAAAGGCAAAAAATACTAATGCGGCCCCACTCATTACCCCACTTGTACCAAATGGCATAAAGGGTTGCCAGTTACCAGGTTTAATGTAAAAAACACCCACTACTATAAATAAAAGAATAATCGCAAATTTTACAAATACCATTATTTTGCTTAAACGTAGTGCCTTTTTTGCTTCAAATGTTGTTAACCATGTAACGACTAACGTAATTATAACAGCAATAATATCGATATATGACCCTCTTGCTGCATTATACGATGCACTCAGCGCAACAGGCAGGTGGATATTAAGCCCTATCAAGAACCCCTGCATATACGCAGACCAACCTGAGGCAACAGAAGCCCCCGCTAGAATATATTCACAAATGGTAAACCAACTAACGAACCAGGCTATAAACTCACCAAAAATAACATAAACATAATTATACGAACCACCAGAAACTGGTATTCTTGATGAAAATTCTGCATAAGAAAAGCCGTTCATTATAACTGCAATTGCGGCAATAATAAACGACAAAATAAGGGCAGGACCAGCCTCTTGACTGGCAGCATTCCCCGTAACAACGAAAATACCTGTACCAACTGTTGCGCCTAACCCTAAAAGAATGAGATCACCGGTTTTAAGGGTTCTTTTTAATTTACTAACATGATGAGTTGTCGCAAATTCTTTTTTCCTTAAATCCATCGATTAACACTCCTTCACCATTTTATAAAGTTTTCATAATTCCTAACATAATAACACCTAAAATAACAAATATTGATCCAAGTGTGACATAAATCATCTCATGCTTAGTCTTCTTTTCTCCTAATAAGTAGATACTACCGAATGTTGAAATAACCACTCCCATTTGAGAAAATGAAAAACTAACAGCTTGACCTAATTTAGGAATTGATAAGAACATAAAGATGTTACCAGCGCCCCAAATAAGTCCCGTTAATACATTTTTAAAAGTTGATGAGTGCATAATAACTTCATTTGCAATAAGCGCAACAAATCCAGCACCTATAACCATACCAACAGCTTGTGGCAAGATTGTTGCCATTGTAAATGCACGTGATTCATCAGCAGTCATGCCCACTGTTGCATAATGAACAACAATTGTATAACCTACGTAACCAATTGTTGACAAAATAATAGCACGTACACCAGCAGCAGTATTCTCATTTTTTTCTGAATCAGATAGAACTGAATTTTTTTTATCTCTCAATGATGTCAAAGCAGCACCAGCAATAATAACGATCATCGCTATAGTACCAATCACAACCATTTGAGTTGTCTTCCATTCATTAAACAGTATGACACCTGCCAACGCATTACCAGCTAACTGTAAGCCTGTTGAAACAGGAACTGTTTTTGAGATTCCGATTGCTTTCATAGCATGGAATTGTTGATTTTGACCTAAACTCCAAAATAAACCAGAAACGATACCAATAATCCAGACTTTTGTGTCCATTTCTGGTTGATAAATACCATAAATGGCAATTCCAAAAATCAAGGCACCCCATGTCATACCAACTGTTTGTTGGTTGGCAGTTCCGCCAAGTTTTCCACTTATAAGTCCAATACTACCCCATGCAATTGCAGGGATTACTGCCATTAAGATAATCATAATTAATTAAATCCTCTACTCTCTCTCTTTTATTCTTTTTTCGCGATTTAACTATTTTAGCAGTAAAGTAACCGTATTTACAACCCTTAAAACAAAAATTTGATGATAGCTTTAGCAACATTTGAAACGGGTTACATTCGAAATCCATCAAAAACACTCATAAACGTTTAATTACAAGCATTTTGTTTTTATGAATTTTTTATATTTTACGAAAAAAAACAATCCTATTTAATAATAAATAGGATTGTTTTTTAATTAATCAACTTTAATAACTAACGTTTTTAAATAATTACCTTGACGATATTCCTTGTTTGTTACAAAGTCACTTGATAAACGGAATGTTTCAAGTAATGTAAATGAACGATTCTTATTAGCAAAAGCTTCTGTGATTTGTTCTTTTAATTTTTTGAGCGTCAATCCTGCCGAATTAGTTGAGAACATGATAACACCATCTTTTTGTGTAATATCAATAGCATCTTCAGCAAGTTGAACATAATCTTTTTGAACTGAGAATGTTCTTTTCTTTGAACGTACAAAACTTGGTGGATCCAAAATAACTAAATCATAGTTAATATGGTGTTTCTTTGCATAATCTAAATAGCCGAAAACATCCATTCCACGAATTTCTTGTTTTTCAGGATCAATATTATTAAGTACAAATTGTTCTTTTGTACGATCAATATTTTTATTATTCACATCTACACTAACTGTTTTAAGTGCGCCACCTACTGATGCAGCAACTGATGTTGCACCTGTATTACTAAATCCGTTAAACACAAGTTTTCCTTCAGCATATTTATTCATAATTGCTTTACGCATTTCACGTTGTTCTAAGAAAAGTCCTGTCGTTGTTTCATTAAGATATGCAGCAAATTGAAGGCCATTTTCTTGAACAATAAGTGGCGTAGGTGCATCTTTTCCACGAACTTTGAATGTTGATGGTTCACCCTTTGTATCGTAACGAAGATTAGCATAAATACCTTTATAACTTGTAACTGCATCAGAAAATGCACTATAAATCATATCTTTGTGTTGGTAAAGACCTAAGCTATACCAAGTAAATACATAATAATCGTCGTAATAATCAATTGTTAATCCACCGATACCTTCACCTTCACCGTTAAAGAAACGAAAGGCATTCGTCTCCTTATTAGTAAATAATGATTTACGGTTCATTCGAGCGTTATTAAATAATTTTGAGAAAAAATCTTCATCAATACGTGATTCTTCATTTCGTGAAAAAATCCAGCCATCCCCACGATTTTGTTCTGCAAAATAACCATAAGCGACAAATTGATTATGTAGCGTTAATGCAACCCATTCTCCTTCTTTAAAATCACGAGTTGTTTGTAAATCTTCCTTATCAATTAATGGGTATCCATTTTTAAACTTTTTTGCTGCATGTGAAATAATTTCTACTTTTCTCAATGACTAGCACTCCTTCTATTTTTTAACGTCTTTTTTATTTAATATTTGATTTAAGATAAGATATAGCCCACAGCCTATCAATGTACCCAATGAATTAAAAATGATATCATCTATATCACTAACTCCGGATCCTAGTACAAACTGTCCACATTCAATAGCGATTGATAAACAAATACCAACCAACATTGTTTTTACTAGAGAATACTTTTTAAATTGCTTTAGACTGGGTAAAATAATTCCTAACGGAACAAACCAAAGAATGTTACCATATAGATTATACACGAAATCGAACAAAGATTGTCCATTTGTCAGTTTAATTGTTTCAATTAACGGTGTCCAATTGATAGAATGAAAATTATAGGTTGAATTCAATCGGATATCCCATGGGAAATAGACATATCTAAATACCGTCAATTCAACTAATAAAACGAGGTACGCAACTAATAATAGCCTTACAAATTCTGTTCTGAAGTTTATTTTTTTCTTTTGATACAACCCTATACTTACTCGAATAACAAGATACACGATTAAGTAAAAAATTGTTTTATCAACACTTAAAAAAATAAGATGGATTAATGGAAAGTGGTTAATACCTTGTGAGTAATGATGTAAAACGTATTCATATAATTTTGATAAAAATAACATTCTTTCAACCTCACCTTCCATCTTCTCCTATATTAACAAATAAAAACATGATATTTTAGTATGTACCATTATTTTTCATGTAAATTTAATAAGTTAAAAATGCATTAACAAAGCTTAGCATCAATTGACACAAATTTAATATAGACTGTAAACTACAGTTACGATTTTAATTTGATTATACTCGAAAGGACGGTTCAAACCGTGCAGACACTCAAACGATTTAGAACATTTCTAAACACAAAGCTTGGATTTTTCACCCTACTTCTGTTTCTTTTCTGGTTAAAAACAATTACTGCATATCTTATTGATTTTAACCTTGGTGTTTCAGGAATTTATCAATACTTTGTCCTTTTGTTAAATCCACTTGGCACAACCATGCTACTACTCGGACTTGCATTATACATTAAAAAACCAGTTATTTCATATTTGACTATGTTTTTAATTTACATTGCGAACTCAGCATTACTATTTTTTAATGTTATTTATTATCGAGAATTTACTGATTTTATGACAATTAATACAATGTTAGGTTATTCTAAAGTTTCTGAAGGTATTAGTGGCAGCTCTTTTGCTTTAATGAAACCACACGATATTTTTTACGTCATTGACTTAGTGCTTATTATTTGCTTATTCTTAACTCGCTATTTAAAATTTAACACTCGACCATTCAGTAAACTTAACGCGTTTGCAATTACATCATTCTCAATAATGCTAACATTGGCAAGTTTAACATTAGGCGAAATTGACCGACCACAATTAATTACGAGAACGTTTGATCGTAATTATATTGTTAAATACTTAGGAATTGATTCATATACCGTCTACGACAGTTTCAAAACAGTTAAAAACAATCGGGTTCGCGATACTGCTGAAAGTTCTGATTTAAATGATGTCCTTGATTTTACAAAGTCACATTATGCAGCACCTAATCCAAATATGTATGGTATCGCAAAAGGTAAAAATGTTATTGTGCTCCATTTAGAAAGTTTTCAACAATTTTTAATTAACTTTAAGGTGAATGGAAAAGAAGTCACACCCTTCTTAAATTCTCTATACAATGGTAAAGAAACTTATAGTTTTCCTAATTTTTTCAATCAAGTCGGACAAGGTAAAACATCTGATGCTGAGAATCTCTTAGAAACAAGTATCTATGGATTACCTCAAGGATCTGTTTTCACATCTCTTGGATCCGAAAATACATTTGAAGCAGCTCCCGCTATCTTAAATCAAACCGCTGGTTATTCTAGTGCTGTTTTCCACGGTAATATTGGATCATTTTGGAACAGAGATTCCGTTTATAAAAGTATGGGATACCAATACTTCTTTGATTCAAGTTATTATGATACGTCTGCAAATAACACTCTAGAATACGGTCTAAAAGATAAGTTATTATTCAATGATTCAGTTAAATATTTAGAAAAATTACAGCAACCTTTTTATGCAAAATTCATTACCGTGTCAAATCATTTCCCATTTGATATTGATTCAAAAAATAAAGACTTTGAAGTTCCAGATACAGGTGATACGTCTGTTAATAATTACTTCCAAACGGCTCATTATTTAGACGAATCAGTTAAAGAATTTTTCACATACTTAAAAAAATCTGGATTATCTAATAATACAATGGTTGTCCTCTATGGTGACCATTACGGTATTTCAAATTCAAGAAATGTGAAGCTTGCTAAACTTCTTGGTAAATCATCCGAAACATGGAGCTCATTTGATAATACACAATTACAACGTGTTCCATTTATGATTAATATTCCTGGAAGTAAAAATGGTGGCATCCAAAATCAATATGGTGGTGAAGTTGATGTCTTACCTACCCTTCTTCACTTATTAGGCCTAGATTCGTCATCATATGTTCAATTTGGGACAGATTTATTTTCTAAGAATCACGATCAGACAGTTGCGTTTAGAAATGAAAACTTCATTACACCTAATTATACTGTTTTAGATTCTACAATTTATGATAATGTAACAGGTAAAGAAGTTACGCACCCTTCTAAAATTGTTAAGGAAACAATAAAGAAAGATCAGACAAAAGTCAGTACCGAACTAAATTTATCGGATACAGTCAATAATCAAAACTTATTACGTTACTATACACCAAAGAATTTTAAGCCAACGCAACCAAGTGACTATAACTATAAGAATCAATATAGTAAATTACTAAAATTACAAGAAACGCTTAAAAACAATTCGACAAGCCTCTATTCAAAACATGGCAATAAGTCGACAACAACCTTATATCAAACAGATGCTCCTGAATTAAAGGCACCAACTGCAAGTTCTTCTTCAAAAACTGTTACAAGTTCAAGTTCAAGTACCAGTTCAAAATAAACGCTACCGAAAAATAAATTTCGGTAACGTTTATTTTTTTATTCTAAACAACTTCACATAATGTTCATAACTATTATTTAAAATTAGTCATATAGATTAATCGAAGAGGTGTCATTATGTCTTTAATTCTACAATCATTATCTAGTATTTTTTATCATAAGAAACAAACAGTTGGGTTATTTATCATATTTTTTTTCACAATACTAATCGGTCTCTCAAACTTATTATTTAATCAAATTTCATTTGAATCATTTAAAAGTTTTAAAAAAATGCTTGCTCATATTAATGTTAATAGTACATCTAGTTCTAATTTACTTAGTGTCTTAACAGATATTCATAAACAACAAGTCAGCCTAATCTACCCTATTATTATTGGGTTATTGATAGCGGGTATTACTATCAGTATTGTTGTTTATAAAAAAATCATCAACAAGCGTATCAACGAATATCTTAGTTTACACAATATCGGCGAAAGTCAGCCTAAAGTCGCATTTGCATTCGCTCTTGAAGTCCTTATTATCTTTATAGCAGCATTAATTTTAGTGATAATTTTAATTTTCTTCTTTAAAAATAACTATACTTCATTGCTGAGAGAACTAAATATTTATTGGCTAACCCATTCATTAGCTATGCAACTTTCTCCCTCAGAAATATCCTCTGAGTTATTAGAATTACTGTCACATAAATTAACCAATTTTAATGGGAATTTTTTAATTTCCTCTACAAACGTACAATTTAGTACATTAATCTCGCAAGAATCATTCATTAATTCTGCATATCTATTTGCTGGCGGTATAACTATTAGCCTTATTTCATTCCTATCTGTCTTATTCTCTACCCGTAACTCATCTCATTAAATTATAGGAGGCATCACAATGCAACTAAAAAAATACACTAATACAACTCAATCATTAACCTCATTATTCCCTACCCATTCGGTTTCAATCATTTTAGATAAATCATTTGAATTCGTAAATCAACTTGAAAATCAAGACTTTATTAATTCAAATTTAGTTACTTTAATCACAATTGAAGAACTAAGCTTAATAGTTCCTTATCTAACTATCACACAAAATATGGGTTTAACATCTAAGAAACAGCACAAAAAAACATATAAAACTATTTCAAAATTAATTTATGGACAATATTTTCACCACTATTCACCGAATTTTATCAACAAAAAAACGACTGATTTAAGTCACTTTGATGAAACACTTATTTTAATTTTTAGAGCTATCTTAAACGATTATTCGGTGATCATTTTATCAGGCTTAATTGATGAATTTTCAATAATAGAAACAAGATTCTTCATTGATTTAGTCACAGAATTAACCTGCCAATTAGATTTAAGCATTATTATCACAACTAAACAGACAGAGTTACTTACTCAACCGCAAATCATTCCCTTTGCAGAATCTCCTATAATAGAATAAACCCTCATTGCATATGCAATAAGGGTTTATTCCAATTATTTTTTATTCTTGTTGCCAATCTTCTGAGTAATAATAATTATTTAAATGATATTTAGGTTTAACTTGTTTTTGAGTCAGGAATGGGTTCACATAACTATCAACCGCAACCCAACCTTTCCAACCTAAATGAATCGTATCTTCCATGAAGTATTCTTCATTACCATCTTTACTGAAATCAGCAATTTTATTAAATCCTTGGGATTTCAATTGCTTTGTAACCTTACCATCAAAGTTAGCTAGCATCTTCGACGATAGTCCAGTATAACTTGCCCAACGTTGGTTTACAGGTGGAATAATAAACAAGACGTCAGTATGTTCTTTAGCAAACTGATTTAAAATTAATTGGAAATCTGAAAATTCAACAGAATGATCATAATTTAATTTAGTCTGTGTACCTGCAAGCTTACCAATTTTTTTGTTAAGCTTATTTTTATCCCAATAACTATTTTTGATTGCAAAATCATTATTGGTTGTCCATTTAGCACCATATTTACCGGCAAGAATATTTAATTTATTTAAATCATATTTTGCTGGAAGGTTCTTAGTTTGTTTGTCGATAGTCTGTGTTCGATCGGCCATCGGAAAACCTGAGAATAATTGATCTTCATGATTCAAAATCGTTAATTTCAAGCGAAGCATCGTAGCATCCGCTTCAGATAACGACTGTCCTTCAGCAATTTTATGCATTGCATTCAGTACAGATTCATTTCCTTCACCAGACATTAAAGTAATAAATCTGTTGGCAGCATAACGATCTGACAGGCTGTTAGCATTTGCAGATAGTAACCACTCTGTTGTTTGTAATGGTGAATAAAAATTATTAAATACCTGCTTTCTTACACCATTAGGAACAAACCATTGTGGTGATACCACCATAACTGCTTTTTTATTTCTTAATTGATTTTTGATACCTTGTAAATAAAAATAATGATTAAGCGATTGTGTCCCACCAGTTCCCATTAAAAATGGACGATATGAACGATTATATTTTTTCGCTAAAACTGAAGGATGCATCGAATCCATCCGTGAAAATTCGGATGAACCGATAAATGCCACATAACCATCATCTAATGCCTTTTGACGAATAGCAGAGCCCTTTAAAATTAAAGTAGATTGCGATACTGCTGCTTTTTCTTCAGTTTTTGCAGAACTGAAATTATAATTGACTGGTGCAAGTAGTATGGCTAATAGTAATGCAACAGCCAAAACAACAGGCCCAATGATCATGAATAACTTCTTTTTCAATCCCATTTAGATCAAGCTTTCTACTTTTGCAATAATTAAATTTGGTGTTGCCCACTCAGAACGTTCAAACTCTGAAATTGGAATATCAACACCTAATTCATTTTGTAATTCTAAGATTAATTGAATTGAACCCATTGAATCTAATAGGCCTTCATCAAAAACATTTAAATCTAAATTATTTCTAACTTCTGCGCTACCTGTTGTCTCTTCTAATATATCTAAAACTTTATCTTTTGTGTTCATATCAATTCTCCTCTAATTATCTATTTTATGAAAAATATAGTTTGTCCAAAAATCCTGAAAAGATTAAGAAACTTAAGCAAACGATGTTAAACGTAATAAAGATTGCAAAAATTTCTGTAAATTTATTACTTGGAATACTGGTTTTATGTTTCTTTTTAAATCTGAGCCATGCATCATTAATGACGATAGCTATCGCATGGAATAGGCCATAGGCAATGTAATACCAAGTAACCCCGTGCCAAAATCCCATGAGTAAGAATAATCCAAAATAACCAACAATAGCTGTTGTTATTCGACTTTTAATTAATTTATGTTTCATCATAAAAAAGACTAATCTCATATAAACAAAATCACGGAACCAGAATGAAAGTGTCATGTGCCAACGATTCCAAAAGTCTTTAATATTGTGTGCGATGAAAGGTCTATTAAAGTTAGGAGGTGTTTCAATTCCCATAAAGTAACTGATACCAACTGCGAATAAACTATAACCAGCAAAATCAAAAAATAAATCCATACTGTACGTGTACATGTAACCAACTAAGGCCCACGATATACCACCGTCTAGTAATGCAATACGTGCGACGTGAGGTAACAGCATCGTACCAAATAGGTATGCTAGTAAAAATTTATATAAGAAACCTAAGAAAATGTAAAATACACCCTTTTGTAACATTTCTAAATATTTTTCTCGACTTGGGACATTTTGATAATCTTTAACAAACCGTCTGTAACGATCGATTGGTCCCGATGAGATAGTTGGGAAAAACAATAAAAATTGTAAGGTTAGCATCAAATCAAATTTCTTAATACTACCATCTCGCGATTCCATAATCATTTGAACCGCTTTAAACGTTAAATAACTAATTCCTAAAAAGCCAATAATTGATGGTATACCATTATTAATGGCTGGTGTTATTTTTACGATGGATAATGGTGCTATCGCTAAAAGGACAGCCATAATAAAAACCCACGTTTGATTATACTTACTACGATAATTCATGTATAAACCGATAAGTAAGACTTCAAAAATTATATAAATAAGTAAATTAAAGCCTTCGTGAAGTTTTGGACCGCCAAATATTAAGAAAATAAAGAGTAATGAAATTAACGTTTCATACAATCTAAATCTTTTACCATTAAGCAAACCAACAATAATTGGAATTAAAACAACAATAAGATATAGAAAGTACATCGGATTGACATAAGGTTGGAATGATACCATTAAGCATTCACCTCATTTATTAGTGTTTTCCGATCAATTTTACCATTTTGCGTTAATGGTAAAACATCAACATAAACAAACTTCTGTGGAATCATATATGACATCATTGTATCTAACAAGTATTTTTTAATTTCAACTGTTAATTCTGAGTCTCGTTCAACTGGATTATCATTTTGAACAACATACGCAATTAATTGAACCACTTTATGATCCTTATTATATTTTGGAATAGTGATTGCTTGTTTTACAAATGGATGCGATGACACATGATGGTCAACTTCTTCTAATTCAATTCGGTAACCATGTAGTTTAACCTGGAAATCAATTCGTCCACGATATAACAACATCCCTTCAGAATTTATGATTGCTGCATCACCAGTTCGATAGGCAGCTACGCCATCCATTTCAAAAAAAGCACTGGCCGTTTTTTCAGGATTGTTAAGATAACCTTTTGAGACACTAGGTCCAGCAATAATTAATTCACCTTCATCACCATTTGGTACTAGTTCATTTTCTGGATTAACTACAACCATCTTTGTATCTGATTTGGCATAACCAATTGGTAATCGTGGGTATTGTTCTAAAATAGCATCAGTAATCTCAACACTCGAAACCGCAACTGTTGCTTCCGTAGGACCATACGTATTAAATATCTTAGCCATTGGGAATCTTTGCTTCAATGCTGCAGCTGTTTTGTGAGTTAATTCTTCACCACAAAATAAGAATCGACTAAGATCTGGTAAATGTTTATCATCAAACGTTGGTTCTAATAAACAAATATCAATAAATGATGGTGTTGAAACCCAAACTTGTAAGTCCAGAGTAGGTAACGTTTGGAAAAGAACTTTGAAATTATCCGTCACTTCTTGAGGTAAAACAGATAACTTACCACCCATAGTTAATGTAGGATACAAGTCCATTACTGATAAATCAAATGAGTATGGTGCCTGAGATAGACTATTGGGATGTTCTGGTAGAGAGAAATCTTCTATCATCCAGTTCACGTAACTTATCAAGTTATCATGACTAATTTGAACCCCTTTTGGCTGTCCAGTCGTACCAGATGTAAAGATAATATAGAAGTTATCTTTACCAGTTACTTGGAAACTAGGATCAGGAACTTCTACCCCTTGATTATTCTCAATAATTTCTGTTAATTCAGTTGATAAAATTACAGGTACATCGAGTTTAACTTCAGGTAATTCTGCTACAGCTATACAAGCGACTGGTTTCGCAACTTCTTGAATTGACTCTAAACGCTCAGCTGGTGAGTGCGAATCAATTGGAATATATGCGTGCCCTGCTTTAACGCTTCCTAAAAAAGCCACTAGCATATTAAATTTTTGATTTCCATATATCATAATTGGACGTTTATTATCTAAATTTAATTCAATCAAATGCAATGCTAATGCATCAGATTTTTCTTTTAACTGTTGATAAGTATTTGTCTCACCCAAATCATTGTAAACAATGCGATTGGGATCGGACATTGCGATCATATCAATTTGATTAATTACATTTTTTATCATGTCTTTGCTCTCCTTTAAAATTCATTATAGATAAACGTACCATTACTTATACCTTTAAATGAATACAGGTAAACTAGCATCGCCAATACAATAAAATAAAAGGCAGTTCGAACGATAAACATAAAAACTTCATTTTCTTTTAAATCATGCCATTTTTGGCTCATATTTATCACATCCCCCTTAGAATGAATATAGTATACACTTTTTTTCCCCCGTTTAGCATTCATCTATGTCATACTAACCTAACAATTTTGTAATATTAAACTTAGTTAATAATCTTATTAACCGCTTTTTAGTGTAACAGAATTACATCTATATCACAAAAAAGAACGATTTCTATTTGTATATAGAAATCATTCTTTAATAATTTTTTAACTATTTATTCATTTTCTTGATTTGGAAACGTCAATGTAAACGTTGTCCCTTTTCCTTCAGTACTCATCACTTCAACTTTTCCGTTATGAAGTTGCATTAATTGATGAACAATTGATAATCCCAATCCTGATTCTCCGTACTTAGTACTCTTACGAGATGGATCTGCCTTGTAGTAACGTTCCCAAATATTTTCTAGCTGGTCTTTTGTCATGCCAATACCTGTATCAGTAATCCTAAAGATACTTTCATGGTAACCACGTTCAGCTGAAATATGAATCGTTCCTGATTGAGTGAATTGAATGGCGTTTTGCGTAATGTTAAAAATAACTTGCACAAATCGATCGTAATCCGCAAAAACCATTAAGTTTTTAGGAACACTTAATTCAATCTTATCGTCGGCTTCTATTGCTTTTTTTGTTAGTTGTTCAACGATGTTATTCAAAACAATAACCGCATCAAAATTACTTGGTGCTAGCGTAATTTGATTTGTCCTAATTTTTTCATAGTCTAAATTTTCATTGACTAATCGGATTAATCGCTTAGTTTCACTTTGCATTAGTTCAATGCTCTTCCCTTTGCTCTCTTCTGGAATTGCATCGTATGCTAGCCCTTCAAGTAGTCCGTTAATAGTTGTCAACGGTGTACGCATTTCGTGTGCAGCGTCAGCCATAAATTGTCTACGACGTTCTTCTTGACGTTTTATTTCTTTCTCTGATTCTTTCAATGAAGAAACCATGCCATCAAAATCTTGTGCCAAATCATCTATTTCATCTCGATGTCTACTTTCGATATGCACATCAAAATTACCATCAGCAACCATTCGAGTTGCACGTCTCAATCGATTAATTCTAGAAACAGAGTATCTCGCTAAAAGATAACTCAAAATAATTCCAGCGATAACAGAGACAATAAACGCAATAACCAAATTCTGAGTCATTTGACTCATATTGGATTGAATATTAGAAACATTGGCTCCAACCGATATAACCGCATATAATTTACCATTATAAAAATAAGGTTTCAAAATATCGGTCATATTAATTGCTTTCATATCTGTTTTTAATTGTCTATTAATATGCGGTGTACGGTGAACAACTTCACCATTTTCCAATTTTTTCCACTGCTCACTTGTAATATTGTCCTGTACCGCATTATCAGGATAGATAATTTTAGATTTTTTAGTATAAATAGTAAATCGAACATTTTGCGTTTTTAAAATTAATTCTGCATTTCTTAAATTATTTAAGTTTAAATTAAATTGCGTTTTTGAATCGGTTGTTTTTAAAACCATTGATTCTGACATTAAACTATCCGAGTAACCTTCCAATTGTGTCCATGTATTTTTATAGACCATATCACTCGTGAAATTTAAAAATAAAGCGCCAAATACAATGACCAATGTAATAATAACCGCGAAGAATGCTAACATTTGCTGATAAAGTAGCTTCATTAGTAACCAGCTCCTGAGTCATCAAATTTATAACCGACACCCCACACCGTTTGAATAACTTGTGGACCCACTTTTTCAATTTTTTGACGTAATTTTTTAATATGTGCATCAACTGTTCGTTCATCACCAAAAAATTCATAATCCCAAACTAATTCCAATAGTTTTTCTCTTGAAAAGACTTGTTTTGGTTTATTGGCCAACGTTTTCAACAAATCAAATTCTTTTGGTGTTAAATCATGAATTAAAACGTCTTGTAAGTATGCTTCTCGACGAGCTGTACTTAATTTAAAGTGAGTTGTGACAATATCAAAACTAGTACTTTCATTTTCTGTTTCATCGTCAGTTCCAACACTTGGTTTTTCTGCCCGGCGGTGAAGGGCCTTAATTCTAGCAATCAATGTTATTGGGCTAAAAGGCTTTGTTACATAATCATCTGCGCCCATTTCTAATCCAAGAACTTGATCACTTTCGGTATCGCGTGCCGTTAAAATAATAATGGGGACATTAGCTGAAACTTTTCGAATCGTAGAACTGACTTGCATGCCATCCATACCAGGCAAATTCAAATCAAGCGTAATCATATCCCAACTATCCGGATCTTCATTAAACATAGCAACAGCATCATTACCATCATAAGCGTACTGAACGTCCCATTTTTCTTTTTGAAAAAACATCGACATCATTTCAGAAACTGCCTTATTATCCTCTACCATCAATAATTTCATATTATTCCTCTTTCATTTCCAATTTAATGAAAATCATAATCTTATCTGCTACTTTGAGCGGTCTTATATTCCATTAGTATAACTAAATAATATGAATATTTTTAGTTTTTTTTCGTAATATATTTTAATACCATCAATTTTAATGTATTGTAACTACTTTTACTGTATTTTAGTAGCTGATGAACTGCTTACCTGGCTTGTACTACTACTAATAGCACTTGATTCTGAACTGCTTACGGCTGTATCTGATGACGCGTCGGCTTCTAAACTAGAGCTTGTTTCATCCGTTGAACTTGATTCTTCTACAGAACTTGCCTTTGCCTCCTGGCTTGATGCGCTGGATGACTTTTTACTTGCTCCCGAGTAAATTTTATTTGCTGAAGTTCCCTTATAACTTTGGTGTTGGATAATTACCTTTAATTTATCTGTTCGCTTAAGTAAGTTTCCTTCACTCGGCTCCGATAATATCATGTTTTTCCCAGACCATTTCTGTACAAATACAATTTCTATATGGTTTTTGTTGGCCCACTTTTGCGCTTCCGATTGAGATCCAAATTTAGGAACTTTTATATAAATTTCAGCTTGTTTCTTATCTTCAGCCTGTTTTTTTAATGCATGAGATAAAGTTTCTTCAAGTGAAACCAACTTTTTATCGGCTTGTTTCTTATCTGAAAGATCTTTTTTATAATCATCAAATACCTGATACTGCTCTGTCTGTGTGGCTAAATCTTTAGCTATCACTTCTTCAATTTGATTTAAAAAGGCAAGATTATTCCATGAATAGTGTAATTTACTGACAGCATTCGTATAGTCATCTATTTGCTGACTTGTACTTTTTTTCAAGATTTCTACATTACCTGACAAAGGGTCATACGTGGCTGTCTTCATGGCAATGGACATTACACCGTTTATTGCTATTGCATCTTTTGCCAAATTTTTTTGTAGTGTATAAATTCGATTGGCAAATTGATCTTTATTTGAAGAATTAATCAATAACTGATTAATGTACCCAAATTGTTCATTATTCAATTTTTGAATCGTTCCAGGGGTCACATTTACTTTAACTGTTTGTTCATCATCCTTAACAAATACATCTTGGTATAATGAATTCACTTTCACTTTTTTTAATAAATTATCATATTTTGTCTGGTAATCAGCACGTGAATTCTTAGAAATATTTGATAATGTATCATCTAATTTTTTCATTTCACTTGAAGTTGCTTTAGTCGTTAACTCCTCTGTTTTAATGTTGTAACTATCTGCATAAATTTCATTAAACTTTTGTTTTGCTTCTTTAGACTTAACATTAGAGTCGTAGAGTGAGTCTGGCGTTTGATTTGCCATTGTTAATTTTGAATTATCATTTTTGGACCAATCAAGACTAATTTGATACCGATTGATAACCGTATAGACGCTCCAAATACTCAAGCTAACCGCAATAAACAACAAAATACGATACGCCCACTTTAAAAATTGTCGTATCGATTTATGACTAGCTTGTTCTGGTTTAAAATCTGCTTTATTTTCTCGGTTAACAGTTTTTTTTCCTGTTTGCTTTGTCCCTCTTGATCTCGGTTCCATTTTTATTCACCCTCTAACGTCTCTTTAGCCGCCTTAATGCCATCATTAGCCTTGTCTAATTTTTTCTGAACATTATTTAATTTTTTCTGAGTTGACTGCTCCCATGAACCAATTTTATATGCTTCAGGTTTCTTGTGATATGAAGGATCCTCTAATTTTATTTTTAACGTGTCCTCAGCAATCTTTTTAGACAAATACGTTTTATATATTTTAGCTTTTTTTACATCAATTTTTTCTGGCTCTTTAACGCCTAACGTTACTACTTTATCGTTAGGTTCATATTGAGCTGCAAGACCAGTTCCTGACAATTGTATAACAGTTGATGGTTTTGTCCACTCACTATTATCAGCATTCTTTTCTTTTGAAAAATGTACCATTAGGTCACGATATAAATTAACATTTGTCATTGCAGATGCAGCATCAGTAATATAATGTCCTTTTTTCATTGGTTCATCATACCCTAACCACATCGAAATAGAAGTTGATTTAGTGAACCCATTCATCCAGACATCCATATTTGCATTCGCTGGAAATCCCGATGAAGCAGAATAACCGACGGTCCCTGTCTTCATTGCCTGATGAACATTATCAATTCTTGCAGAAGGCGCTGTCCCACCGGCATTAGGTACGCCTTCCATCATTGACGTTAGCATAAATGCTGTTGAGGCCTTCATAGCACGTTTACTATTTACCTCATATTTTTTAACACTATTATCTGAAAATTTTAGACTTGTGACGTAACGAGCCGCATGATAGGTTCCGCCATTTGAAACGGTGCCATATGCTGTCGCCATTTGTTCGGTAGAAACATCGAGTCCAATAGCCTGCGACCCCGCAGGTGCATTATTTTGAGCCATCCCTACTTGTGCTAAAAATTGGCTAGCCTTCGCACTCCCAACAGTATTTAACGTTCTAATTGCTGGTGTATTAGCCGAAACTCGTAATGCGTTTTGCATCGTTATTGATTTATAACTCACTTTATCAAAATTCTGAGCAACAAGATTAGTTCCCGGATAAGTATATGAAGTGCCATCTAAGGCATGTGTGGTTGCCCACCCAAAGTATTCAATAGCAGGGCCATAATCTAATAGTGGCTTAATTCCTGATCCTGACGAACGCTGCGTAGAAATTGCCCGATTATAACTGAAGGCAGTTTTTTGATGACGTCCACCATATTGAGCAACAATATTCCCCGTTTTAGGATCTGTAATTGTAATTGCAGATTGTTCTGCTGAATTTTGATAATATTTTTTATTATCAGCTAATTTTTTAACAGTCGCATTTTGCTTTGAATCAAGCGCTGTTGTAATTTGTAATGGAGTTTTAGCTAAATCGTACCCTTTATCGCTAACTTGTTCTAAGGCAGAAGTAACATAAGCATTATTTTCAAGAATTTTTTTTGTAACAGAATTTTCCATCCAATGGCGTTTCTGTAAATCTTTTGTCACTGATTCTGCGACAGCAATTTTATATTGTTTCTTTGTAATTACCTTATTCTCAAGCCCTGTTTTTAATATTATATTTCGGCGTGTTTGAACGGCTTTAGGGTTTGAATATAAATTATAGGTAGAAGGGGCTTGGCCCAATCCAGCTATAATTGCCTGTTGACTAATACTCAATTGTTTTAAAGTTTTACCAAAATACGTTTCTGAAATGGTCTGTGCCCCATATGATCCTTCGCCTAGACTCATTTTATTAACATAAAACTCTAAAATCTGTTTCTTACTATAATTATGGTATAACTGTTGCGCTAAGAAAAATTCTTTTATTTTCCGGTCTACAGTCCGATCTTTATTACTCGTTGAAAAAACAGTTAATTTAATTAACTGTTGCTCAATACTTGATCCACCTCGAGCTGACCCTTTACCTACAGCTGATTTAATGGAAGAAAGTCCCGCATTAAATAAGCCGGAGGGCGAAAATCCCGCGTCTTTGTAAAATGTTTGATCTTCTGTTGCTAATAACAGATTACTATATGTTTCAGGAATGTCTTTTGACTTAACATAAACTCGTTTATTCAGCGCTGAAGACCAAATTAACTGGCCATCTTTATCATACATATTTGAACTGGCATCAGATATTAATTCCTGACTTGTAACTGTTGGCACGGACTTAATAACTGTCGCAATATAAATACTTATCGTCGTAACTCCTAATAAAAATAAAACACCAAATATTGCAATAACTCTAAAAATCCACGGATGCCGATGACGCCATCTTTCTTTATCTTTCTTATTTTGTTTTACCATTATGCCATCCCCGATTCTGTGACACGAGTCACATCTCTTGCCATGACATTATTTATTATTTTTTCTATGTATAAATCTAAATTTCCCAATTTATTACCAACTAACAAAACGTAACCCCCTACTACTTTTCTTAACAATACAAAATCTGACTAATCCATTTCGATAATTGTATTGTAATCCTCTAACTATGTAAATTTTTATATCGTTCACAATTGATAACGTTCATATAAGTATTAAATCCTCATTTAACCGTGAGTCATCCCCATTTATATATGTTAAATATAACAATCATAATGACTATATACAAGCGCTAAACTGGATGTTTAAGTTAAGACTTGTATAACTTCTACCTCGTACGTTAAACTAGAGTAATTAAATAAAGAAAGTTTGGGGTTAATATGAAAAACAAAAAAATGATTGGTTTAATTGCAGTAATTATTATCATTATTCTTGGGGGAATTGGGTTCTTCTTCTACCATCAAAATGCAGAAACAACAAATGATACGGAAACTACTACTTCTTCATCAAGTGTAGCGTCAAACGTTGAACTACCACAACTTAGTTCAAAAGTAACAAAAAAAGAAGCTGTCGTAGATATTCAGACAACAAAGGGAAATATCAAAATCAAATTATTCCCGGAATATGCACCAAAAGCTGTGAAGAATTTTATTACTCATAGTAAAAAAGGGTACTATAATAATACCCTCTTCCATCGTGTTATTAACGAATTTATGATTCAAGGTGGCGATCCTAAAGGGGATGGTACTGGTGGCGAAAGTATTTATGGTCATACATTCGGTGCTGAAATTTCAAGTAACCTTTACCACATCCGTGGTGCTTTAGCGATGGCACAAACGTCAGAACCTGATTCAATTGGTAGTCAATTCTACATTGTTCAAAATAACCAAGATGTAAGTACCAGTGCTGATATTAAAGATGGCACACCGTCAAAAATTATTGATGCATACAAAAATGGTGGCACACCTTCACTTGATGGTACTTATACTGTCTTTGGTCAAGTTATCAAAGGGATGGATGTTGTTGATAAAATTGCCGCAGTTGCAGTTAATTCAAGTGATAAACCTACAACTAATGTTAAAGTTAAAACAATTAAAGTCCTCCAAGAGACAAAATAATCAGTTCAAATCTGCAGTCTCTTATAAAGTAACTATGTTACTATGAAGATACTAATAAAGGGAGGTTTTATAGATGTCAGATAAAATTCTAGTCGTTACAACGGAAAGTATTCCGGGTAGAGAATATGAAGTAATTGGGGAAGTTTTTGGCCTTACAACACAATCTAAAAATGTTATCAAAAACATTGGTGCCAGTCTTAAAAATATTGTCGGTGGCGAAATTAAGGCCTACACAGAAATGATGGCTGAATCAAGAGATACTGCTATTGATCGTTTACGCGACAATGCAGTAAGCATGGGTGCTGATGCAGTTGTTATGATGCGTTTTGATTCCGGTTCAATTGGTCAAGATATGCAATCAGTTGCCGCATATGGTACCGCAGTTCGATACATTAAATAATGAAAAAAAGTTTCAACAATGTACTAGGCCCTGTCAAGTTGACGGATGAAATAATATAAAATTTAATATGTTTCTAAATGGCTTTATCCCAGTAT